>NZ_JCACKM010000063.1:0-39228 GCF_059505385.1 Desmonostoc vinosum | reverse complement strand
GAATTACGAATTACGAATTACGAATTACGAATTACGAATTACGAATTACGAATTAATTCCGCTGTTTGCTTTGTCTGTGTCAGAGATGCTTCGATTAGCTGTTCTCCGAATTTCTTTACTTGCTCTACTAAAATCTCTCCGGCGCTTTCAGGTGAGCCGACGTTGAAAGGTGGTGCTGGATTATACTCAAGTAGTAATTGAATAAACTTAGCTGTTTTCTCACCATACAGATGGGCGGCAACTACGAGTCCAAAATCGATACCAGCAGTCACACCACCGCCCGTAATGCGATCGCGATCAATTACTACTCTTTGCGTTTCCACTTCAACCCCTAGCAAAGCTAACTGATCGCGAAATGCCCAATGACAAGCAGCACGGTAGCCTTGCAGTAATCCCGCCGCCGCCAGAATCAGAGAACCAGTACATACCGAAGTGATATATTTTGCTGTTTTGCTTTGCCGTTGCAAAAATTCCAGCACCTCAGTATCGCGCATCATTTCCACCTGTCCAGGGCCACCAGGAACGCACAATACATCTAATGCTGGACACTCATCAAAAGTAGTAGTGGGTAAAATCGTCATGCGATCGCTGCTTGTCACTGGTTGCAAAGTCTTCCACAACAAATGGACACAAGCATTAGGCATAAAGGAGAATACTTGATGTGGCCCCGTGATATCAAGTTGAGTCATACCAGGGAAAATAACTAGACCAATGTGATATTTTACTAAATTTGTCATTGTTAAATTTCTCAACAACTGTTATGAATAATGGTAAAAGTGACTACTCAATCCGCCTAGGGATGAAATTTGATACCATGAAATATCAAACTCCTTACCCTCTCTGCGCCTCTGCGACTCTGCGTGAGGTAAATCATCCCGCAATTATGCAACGCCTTAATTTCCAATTCCCAATTCCTCATTCCCAATTACAAACTCCAAATTAAATACTTCTGCAAAAGATTGTGCAATATGAGAGCGTACTTCTTGACAAGCAATGCCAGGAATCCATTCGGCTAAACTACCTACAAGCTTATCAGAGATGCCGCAGGGTACAATTTGCTCAAAACCTGCCATGTCTGGGCAAACGTTTAATGCAAAGCCGTGCATGGTAATCCAACGACTGACTTTAATCCCAATGGCGGCAACTTTACGTCCTTGTAACCAAACGCCAGTAAAACCCGAAATTCTTTCGCCCTGCAACTCGTAATTTGCCAATACGCGAATTATCACTTCTTCGAGTTGTCGCAAGTACCAATGCAGGTCTTTACAATGACGTTGCAGATTTAAAATTGGATAACCGACGAGTTGACCGGGACAATGGTAAGTAACTTCACCACCGCGTTCGACTTTATGCACATCATATTTACTTTTGTCAATATCAAATTTGATAAATTCGGAATTGGCTCCTTGTCCCAAAGTGTAGACAGGGGGATGTTCTAGCAAGATTAATGCATCATCAAGGCTGGGGTTGTTAATGCGCTCTGTGAGAAGCGATCGCTGCCATCGATGAGCATCTATGTAAGTCATTAGTCCTTGGTTATATAACAAACAACGGTTTTTAGGTGTTTCCATACTACGGATAATGCCAAAAATCAACTGATATTAGAGAGAAATATATTGCAAGTTAGGTGATTGTGGTCAAAAAATGTCAAGCTATGCAAAGGATTTTAAAGGAACATCAAGGGAACCTGCTTCTGGAAGTACAAAGTGCTAGTTTGAATATACAACCTCGATTGGTTTTGGGAGGAATTCTCTGCAATAAGCATCACGCCAAGACAATAGAGACGAATGCACTGGCTGATGACTCCATATAGTTAATAAAATTGTTTGCATCTAAAACAGAGGATAAAACTTTCATCAAGACTTGTTTTCTTTATCAACAGTGAGCGCACCTCTTGAAACACAGAAAAAGCAACAACGCTTTAACCAACAAGGCAGTTCTAGGAGCGATCGCTCAAACTGCCATAAGCAAGAGATATACGTAAATAGCCAATTGCTTGGCAACCAATTGGAGTTAGCGCAGAGATAAAGAGATCAATTCAGATGCAGCAAGCTTAGAGACGGCGTACCAACAGTACATCAAAACAGTTCACAATTTGTTTTGGCGGCAGTGATAGACCTTACCGCAATCTCTTTTCATACAAAACAAATTCACATCAAAATATCTCAGCGGGGGAGTTTACATGAAGCTTGTCATCCACGGCAAAAATATTGAAATCACCGATGCGATTCGGGAATATGTGCATCAAAAAATAGAAAAAGCAGTTAATCACTTTCAGAACATTACAAATGAAGTAGATGTCCATCTGAGCGTAGCCCGTAATCCCCGAATCAACCCCAAACAAGCGGCTGAAGTCACCATTTATGCAAATGGTAGCGTCATCCGTGCCGAGGAAAGCAGCGAAAATCTATACGCCAGTATTGACTTGGTTGCAGATAAAATCGCCCGTCAACTGCGTAAATACAAAGAACGGCGTCAAGACCAGAAAATTCATGCTCAACCAACGAATGAGGTAGTAGTTACAGAATCGGTGGTGACGGATTTAATCGGCGATCGCACCCCCGAATTACCCAACGAAGTTGTCCGCACAAAATATTTTTCCATGCCTCCGATGACTGTTGCAGAAGCCTTAGAACAACTGCAACTCGTAGGACATGACTTTTATATGTTCCGTAACGCTGAAACCGGGGAGATTAACGTCATTTACGAACGTAACCATGGTGGTTATGGCGTCATTCAACCCCGTAATAATAACGGTCATACCAACGGCAAGAATGGCAAGACAGCCCAAGCTAACATTGCCATGCCGGAGAAGTCGCACTCGAAGTGAGGAATGGGCAAGAGGACGCGGGGACGCGGAGAAATTTTCTCCCTCACTCCCTCATCCCCCGGTTGGTGAGTTTCGACTACGCGGTAATCGAGCGAAGTCGAGATTCAACTACCGCAAGTCGAATCACATCCCCAGTCCCTCAAACCGCTAGCTGTTGTACAGTTTTGAGCGCTTCTTCAACGTGACCTTTAAAGTTAAACATTGAATCGAAGACATATTGCACGATTCCTTGTTGGTCAATCACGTAAGTAACGCGACCAGGAAACAAGCCAAAAGCGGCGGTTGCCCCGTATAGCTTGCGTACTTGGTCACCTTTGTCACTAAGGAGAGTAAATGGTAGCTGGTGCTTGGTAGCAAATTTTTGGTGAGATTCGTTAGAGTCAGAACTTACACCGATAACTTCAGCACCAGCCGCTTTAAAAACTTCATACTGATCGCGAAAGGCACAGGATTCTGTCGTACACCCTGGTGTGTCGTCTTTGGGATAAAAATACAACACAACAGCTTTGTTGCCGCGAAAATCTCTCAGGCTTACAGTTGAGCCATTTTGAGCGGGTAGAGTAAAATCAGGCGCGGTATCTCCAACTTTGATTGTCATGGCTACTAAAAAATTCCAAATTTAAACTTATATTAATAATTATTAGTCATTGTTTACAGATTTTTTACTTGTAGCGAATAACACAAGTTTTTACAAGTATTTAATAGAGTCTATTTGCAAAGCTCAACCTTTGTTTCATCAGACTGATGCTCAAACGGTTAGCTAACGAATAGATCCCAAATGGATTCTATAAATGTTGCAATAGTTATTTAGTAAAAAATTTTATTTATGCGCCTGACTTCATTAGATGTTTTTCGCGGCATTACTATAGCTGGGATGATTCTTGTCAATATGGTGGGGGTAGCAGATAACGTCTATCCTTTTTTAGCCCATTCTGATTGGCACGGTTGTACACCGGCTGACTTAGTATTTCCCTTCTTCTTATTTATTGTTGGCGTAGCGATGACTTTTTCCTTGTCAAAGTACACCGAAGCTAATAAACCTACCAAAGCTGTATACTGGCGTATCTTACGCCGTGCCGCTATACTTTTTGCCTTGGGGTTACTATTAAATGGCTTTTGGAATAAGGGTGTTTGGACATTCGATTTGGGTAGCATCCGCATCATGGGAGTATTGCAACGCATCAGCCTTACTTACTTGTTTGCCTCTCTAGCAGTCCTCAACCTACCGCGTAAAGGTCAATGGATACTGGCAGCGGTTCTACTCATTGGCTATTGGCTAACGATGATGTATGTGCCAGTACCCGATTATGGTGCAGGAGTCCTAACAACGCGGGTAGGCAACTTCGGCGCTTATATCGACCGCTTAATTATACCGAAAGCACATCTGTACGCAGGTGATGGTTTCAAAAACTTGGGAGATCCAGAAGGGCTTTTCAGTACTATTCCCGCGATCGCCAATGTTCTTGCTGGCTACTTCGCTGGTCAATGGATACGCGCTAACCAAGTAAAATCACGTACAAGCGTAGGCTTAGTATTATTTGGCATTGGTTGCTTAATTATCGGTTGGGCGTGGGGTTGGACATTCCCCATCAACAAAAAACTGTGGACAAGTTCTTACGTTATCTTCACCACAGGTTGGGCATTACTATTGCTAGCAGCTTGTTACGAACTCATCGAAGTGCGCCTAAAACGTCGTTGGAGTCAACCCTTTGAAATTATGGGGTTAAATGCGATCGCTCTTTTCGTAGCATCTGTATTATTAATTAAGATCCTAGCCAAAACCAAAATCGGCAATGGAGAAAACGCCCTCAGCACCTACAACTGGATTTACCAAAACATTTTTGCATCTTGGGCAGGCACATTCAACGGTTCCCTACTCTTCGCCATAGCCACCGTCTTATTATGGCTCCTAATTGCCATCATCATGTATCGCCAACGCTGGTTTCTCAAAGTTTAAACCCTGAACCTAAGCTGTTCCACATATAACTTGCATAATTAGGGCGGGCAAGATGCCCACCCCATAAGAGTTTTATTTAATTTGATTATGTAATTTAGATGTTTTTTAGCTTAATACTCAGAAACTGAAATCATTCTACTCCTCCACGCTAAAATCCACCTTATCGTAAATATCCCCCAGCAAAACTTGGCAAGGAACATCAGCCAAGTTTAAACTTTCCTCCGCACCTTCAAATTCTGAAAATACCCACTTATTCTTATCTGTTTTCCAGTATTGCTCAACATGCATCGTATACTGGTCAATTAAAACATATTCTTGAAAACTAGGAATTGTTCGATAAGCAGCAAACTTTTCGTCTCTATCGTAACTTTTAGTAGATTTTAATAACACCTCAGCAATCATCACCGGATTTGTAATAGTGTCCTTTCTTCCCTCCTCATACACAAGTGGAACTTGCACAACCATGACATCAGGATACGTATGAATTCGCTTATTAGGAATCCACAGACGCTGATCTGTGACAAAAGCTTGATAATGCTGACGCTTGAGAGCAAAATTTAGTGCAGCATAAAAATTGCCAGCAATTTGGTTATGATTTGGTGTTCCGCCTGTCATCTGAATAATTTGACCATCAATATATTCATGACGTTCCTCTGAATTAACCTCTAATTCTAGATATTCTTCTGGCGAATAGTAGCGTTGTTCTTGTACTTGCATAAATATTCCTCATTTTTGGGTGAATCATAAAGATAATAGACCTCTTGTAAAAGTCCTTTTTTGCATTCTCTTCTCTGCGTCTCTGTCTTGAAAAGTTTCCTACGGAGGGAAACCCTCCTTCTCCTGACGGAGACGCTACGCGAACAGAACTTTTCGCTGCGCCTCTGCGTGTTAGCGAAGCGGGGCGTAGCCCAACAAAAAAATATTTATGCAAAATGTATTCAGGTAAATTGAGTTAGCCAACTGATTTTTTTACTTGAATTCAGTTACCCAAACACCTCTACTTCTTCAATAGCATTAAGTTCATCCAGAATTCGCCAAACTTCCTGTAACATTGCCTCTAACCCTGTGCGGGTAACTGCGGAAATCAAGAAAACAGGAGCGTAAGAGAGATGATTAAGTTGGGTAGCCAGCGCTTCTAAATCTATGGTTTCTCTATCAACCGCATCAATTTTGTTGAGTGCTAAGATTTGCGATCGCCTCTCCAAACCTCGTCCGTATGCTTGCAATTCTTGCTGAATTGTATTGTAATCCCTAATCACATCATCGCTAGTAGCATCAATCAAATGCAATAACACCCGTGTACGCTCGATATGACGCAAAAAATCATGGCCCAATCCGACACCTTCAGCAGCACCCTCAATCAGTCCGGGTATATCAGCAAACACCGTACCATCACCAGTAGGTTTCCGTACCACACCCAAATTTGGTATGAGGGTAGTAAAGGGATAATCAGCAATTTTAGGACGTGCGGCTGATAAGGATGAAATTAAAGTAGATTTGCCCGCATTGGGTAGCCCAATAATACCCACTTCTGCCAAAAGTTTTAACTCTAGGCGCAGCAGCTTTCTCTCGCCTGGTAAACCTGGAAGGGCGTATTCTGGGGCACGGTTCCGGTTACTCAAGAAATGCTGATTTCCCAGTCCACCCTTACCGCCTTCCGCAACACGGAAAGTTTGCCCAGACTCAATTAAATCTCCCAATAATTCGCCTGTTTCTGCATCATAAACAACAGTACCGCGAGGAACTTCAATGATCAAATCCTTACCATTTGCCCCGGTACAATTATTGGGCCCTCCGCGCCCACCGTTTTCTGCTTTAAAAAGATGGTTATACCTGAAATCCAGCAAGGTTTGTAGGTTTTCCTCAGCAACGAAAACTATCGAACCACCCCGTCCGCCATTGCCGCCAGAGGGGCCACCAGCTGGTACATACTTTTCACGTCGGAAAGCGACAATACCATCACCACCTTTGCCAGCTTCAACTTCAATTTCTGCTTGGTCGATAAATTGCATATCTTTAGAGTCCTGAGTTATGAGTGCTGAGTTGTGAGTTTTAAATTATAGGTTTTTAATTAACACTTCACTCCTTACTCTTTACTTTTAACTCAGCACTCGGCACTCGGCACTCGGCACTCAGCACTCAAATATATGGTGAAACATCTTCGCCACATTCATCTGCTAAATAGGAGAGGGCGCGGAAACGCAAACCTACCATTTGTTCATATAGTGGGTTGAGTTTACACATTGGTGGGATGTGAACAATTTTGCGTCCGAACAAAGTGACATCGCGCTCAAAAGGACATTGGGAGGGGATCATTTTACACAAAAAGCGGGCTACTCTGGGGTCTTGGACATCTAATTTGTCCATCCAGTCGCGCAGGGGATTGAGTGCATCTAGCTGACGCTTTGTAGGCGCAATTGTGGGGGTAATTTGCTCTGGATGTTCTAGAGTTTGGCGTAGGGCTTCTAGTAAATGCTCTGGTTGTTCCAGGGCTTGACAAAATTGGTGTAAGATAACGTCTTCGCTGGGAGAATAAGTACCATCTGCGATCGCTACCATAACTGCTGTACGCAAAAAGTTTTCAGCTGCTGGTGTAGCTCTGCCCAATACTGTAGCTAATTCTTCTGGTGTAATTACCTCCAATGACTCAAAATCCAAGCACGGAGCTAATTCATTTTGGGTAATACTAGCAATTATTTCCTGTTCTTGAGCATCAAAATTATCATCTGCCCAAGCAATAGTAAGCAGTCCACGTAGCCAAGCGGCAATTTGTTCGCTGCTGTAGGGGGATTGAACAGCATCTTTCATAAACTCACGCCTCAAGCTTTCTCAGTCAATACTAAGCTACCTTGAAGGTGGCTTAACTGTTGTAAAAATCACATTAAGGCTCTAACAATTTGTTACTTTTCCAACCATTAAAGGGATAGGACTCATATTTGATTTGGTGAAAAAACTCCGTATACCGTTCAAGGACGCGGGGACGCGGAGAAGGCGAGACGCGGAGAAAGAATTCAGGCGGGGTTTCAATCCCCGTCTGAATTCAAGCCACTGAATCGTTCGCGCAGCGTCTCGAAGAGAAGATTCAGTGGGGGTCTTAAACCCCTGGGACTTGCGTCCCCGCGTCCCCGCGTCTCCGCGTCTTCTTGATAAAATCTCTCTTCCCCCACTACGCCACTTGACGGCAGTTGCTCCACTTGGGGTTTACCACCGCTTTCGATGAAGTGAATCTCTCACTTTCAAGTAGCCATTCTCAACCTTGAGGAAAATCTTAAAACTTTTAGTATCTAGCTACAACACTTAAAACACTCTATTCGCAAAGCGATCGCATAAATGCAGTCTTCTCATGAATGAATCACAACCACGTTAAGCTGGTTATACAGTAGCAATTTGTTGCACTTTTTATATGAAAATCTCTGTTAGTGTTAATTTTTAACTTTTCCTGCTTGAGAAACCCGGAATGCTAGACCACATTTTTGATTATCTCCAGTTTCATTTCAGCGTCGAAGCCCCCATAGTCTTACTGATCCTGGTGTTCTTAGAAGCGGTGCTATCTGCTGATAATGCGATCGCTCTTGC
The DNA here is from genome assembly GCF_059505385.1 of Desmonostoc vinosum. Taxonomy (NCBI): domain Bacteria; kingdom Bacillati; phylum Cyanobacteriota; class Cyanophyceae; order Nostocales; family Nostocaceae; genus Desmonostoc; species Desmonostoc vinosum. The sequence continues at coordinate 30,865 of NZ_JCACKM010000063.1, read as the reverse complement.
TGCAATTGCCCAAGGATTAGAAGACAAAAAACTAGAACGTCAAGCCCTCAACTTTGGCTTAGTTGTCGCCTATGTCCTCCGGATCACTCTAATTCTCACCGCTACTTGGGTGCAGAAATATTGGCAATTTGAATTATTGGGCGCTGCTTACTTGCTATGGCTAGTATTCCAACATTTCACCTCCGCAGAAACTGATGACGATCATCATCACGGCCCTCGCTTTAACTCTTTATTGCAAGCAATACCCGTGATTGCCTTCACGGATTTAGCATTTTCTTTGGATAGCGTTACCACAGCGATCGCCGTTTCTCAAGAAAAATGGTTAGTACTGACGGGTGCCACAGTAGGGATTGTGACACTGCGATTCATGGCTGGTTTATTTATTCGGTGGTTGGATGAATATGAAAACCTAGAAGATGCAGGCTATATAACTGTAGCTTTAGTGGGTTTACGTCTGTTATTGAAAGTCGTCAACGATGCCCTAGTACCGCCAGAATGGTTTATGATTGGTGCGATCGCCCTCATCCTCGGTTGGGGATTTACCAAAAAGCGCACCGTGACTTCATTACCCCAAGAAGAACCAGAAAAGAGCGAAGTGTCGAAGTGAAGGGGGACGTGGGGGATGAGGGAGATGAGGGAGATGAGGGGGATGAGGGGGACGTGGGAGATGAGGGAGATGAGGGAGATGAGGGAGATGAGGGAGATGAGGGAGAAAGATAATTACCCAATCCCCAATCCCCAATCCCCAATCCCCAGTCCCCAATCCCCAATCCCCAATCCCCAATCCCCAATCCCCAATCCCCAGACTACTCGTGCAACCAAGGGGTAATATCTGGTTGCCAGTTGACTAATTCTTCATCCTTAAACCATAAAGCAACTTCCCGCTTGGCAGTTTCTGGAGCATCAGAACCGTGAATGAGGTTGCGACCAATATTGATGCCAAAATCGCCGCGAATTGTTCCTGGTTCTGCTGTTAAGGGATTTGTTGCACCAATAATCTTTCTTGCCGCAGCTACAACACCGTCACCTTCCCACACCATCGCTACTACCGGGCTAGAGGTGATAAATTCAACTAGACTGGGGAAAAAGGGTCTTGAGCGGTGAACATCATAATGTTGTTCAGCCAATTCTCGACTGACTTTCAAAAACTTTAAACCAACAAGAGTAAAGCCCTTAGTTTCAAAGCGACGGATAATTTCACCCACTAGGCCGCGCTGTACGCCATCAGGCTTAATTGCTAAGAATGTGCGCTCCATTGCTATCTCCCAAAACTTAATAAAATTTTTATCTTAGTCGTTTGTCGTTTGTCCTCTGTTACAAAGTTCTAATCGCCGGAAGCCGCCGCTCAGACTTTTCGCTGCGGCAACCCCTTCGGTGTACGGAGGAAACCCCCTGGTGACTTTGCGCTTTGTCGTTTGTTCTTTGTTTTTTGTCCATAGTTTAATATTTTGCACTCCCAACTAATCACAAATGACCAATGACAAATGACTAATGACAAATGACCAATCAGAGTTTATCTCAGAAATTATCTCTAGGTATATATCAGTTCTCAGATGAATGAGTTAAATTGTTAATTCGTGGGTGAAACACAGAGGTCACAAACAAATGGGTGTTGAGTCAACTGCTACATCTGACGAGGTGGTTAAACTGTCGTCCAATGGACTTAAAGAAGTGAAAAATCACAAACAAAAAAAGCTGTTACCACCAAGTACTAACACAGGAGAGTTACCTCGCTCCTGGAAAATAGAAGATAGTGAAGCCCTATACCGGATTGAAGGTTGGGGACAGCCTTATTTTTCGATTAATGCTGCTGGACACGTTACCGTTTCCCCTAAAGGCGATCGCGGGGGTTCTCTAGACTTGTTTGAGTTAGTCAATGCCCTCAAACAGCGTAATTTGGGACTACCGATGTTGATTCGGTTTTCTGATATTCTAGAAGACCGAATCGAGCGGTTGAATGCTTGTTTTGCTAAAGCGATCGCCCGCTATAACTACCCTGGTGTCTATCGTGGCGTGTTTCCCGTCAAATGCAACCAACAACGGCATTTGATTGAAGATTTAGTGAAGTTTGGCAAACCTCATCAATTTGGTTTAGAAGCTGGTTCCAAGCCAGAATTAATGATTGCTCTGGCTATCCTGAATACACCAGGAGCATTGTTAATTTGCAATGGCTACAAAGACCGGGAATACGTCGAAACTGCAATGTTAGCCCAAAGACTAGGACAGACACCAATTATCGTCATAGAACAGATTGAAGAAGTCGATTTGGTGATTGCTGCCAACCGTCAATTAGGCATTAAACCAATCTTAGGAGTCCGAGCTAAACTCAGTACTCAAGGTATGGGACGCTGGGGAACCTCTAGCGGCGATCGCGCTAAATTTGGTCTAACTATGCCAGAAGTGATGGAAGCAGTTGACAAGTTACGCGAAGCAGACATCCTCGATTCGTTGCAGTTAATGCATTTCCATATTGGCTCACAAATCTCCGCCATTAATGTGATTAAAGATGCCATCCAAGAAGCCAGCCGCATTTACGTAGAGTTGGCGATGCTGGGAGCAGATATGAAATATCTCGATGTCGGCGGTGGCTTGGGTGTAGATTATGACGGTTCTCAAACCAACTTCTACGCTTCAAAAAATTACAACATGCAAAACTATGCCAACGATATCGTGGCAGAGTTAAAAGATACCTGTGCAGAACGGCAGATACCCGTACCAACACTGATTAGTGAAAGTGGACGAGCGATCGCATCTCATCAATCAGTGCTGATTTTTGATGTTCTCAGTACCAGTGATGTCCCCCTAGATGCACCAGAACCGCCTCAAGAGGGGGAATCCCCAGTTATTAATTACTTGTGGGAAACCTACCAATCGATCAACATAGAAAATTATCAAGAGTTTTATCATGACGCGACTCAATTCAAAGAAGAAGCCATTAGTCGCTTCAACTTAGGAATTTTGCGCCTCAGAGAACGAGCCAAAGCCGAGAGACTTTACTGGGCTTGCTGCCAAAAAATTCTTGACATTACCAGACAGCAAGAATACGTACCTGATGAACTGGAAGACCTAGAAAAAATCATGGCCTCCATTTATTACGTCAATCTTTCAGTGTTTCAATCAGCACCAGATTGTTGGGCGATCGACCAATTATTTCCCATCATGCCAATCCACCGCCTCAGCGAAGAACCGACGCGGCGAGGAATCTTAGCAGACCTCACCTGTGATAGCGATGGCAAAATAGATCGCTTTATTGACCTGCGTGATGTCAAATCGGTTTTAGAACTGCATACCCATAAACCAGGAGAACCTTATTGCTTGGGGATGTTCTTAAATGGAGCTTACCAAGAAATCATGGGTAACTTGCACAACTTATTTGGCGATACTAACGCGGTTCACATCCAACTAACACCCAAAGGCTACCAGATCGAACACGTGGTTAAAGGTGATACCATGAGCGAAGTCGTGAGTTACGTACAGTACGACTCCGAAGATATGGTAGAAAACATTCGCCAGCGTTGCGAGCAAGCCTTAGAAGAAAAGCGCATCACCCTAGCAGAATCTCAGCGACTCTTGCAAACCTACGAGCAGAGTTTGCGGCGGTATACGTATTTGAATAGTTAGGGAGTAGGGAGTAGGAAGTGGGGGATAAGGGAGAATAATCAATTCGCAATTCCCCAGTCCCTGTTCCCTGTTCCCTAATTCACATTTGTCTCCAACAATTCAGCTATTGCTTGGCGTTCAACGGGAGTGTGGGATGGTGGTGTCTGGCGGGCATCGGTAATCAGCCAGTCTAAAGCAGCAGCTTGGACATCTATCGCTGCCCCAGTTTTATCTACGCAATAGCGCCCAAACACCAATTTATCAACTAAGCGGACTCCAGGCCCCAAGCGCGACCATTCAAATATCACACTATTTTCTACTGTGGCACCACTACATATCCAACAATTAGGGCCAATCATCGCTGGCCCTACAATTTTCGCTCCATCTTCAATTCTCGTCATGCCACCAATGTAAACAGGGCCTGTAATATCAACTTTGTCCCAATTCACGGCAACATTTAAGCCAGTGTATATACCAGGGGAAACTTCATGACCTGGAATTTGCACATTTTTGATTTCTCGCAGCAGTACACCGCGAATTGCTCGCCAGTAATCAGGGACTTTACCAATGTCTACCCATTCAAAATCCATCGGTATAGCATAAAAGGGCGCATTCATTTTTACCAAATCGGGAAACAGCTGACCACCAATGTCATACTCTACTCCCGAAGGAATGTATTTAAATACCTCTGGCTCGAATATGTAAATACCCGTATTGATATTGGTACTCAAGGCTGCTTCGGTTGAAGGTTTTTCTTGGAAAGCTTTGATGCGATTATCGTCGTCAGTGACGACCACGCCGTAACTAGAAACTTCTTCTTTGGGGACAGATTTTGTAATAATAGTAGCGATCGCCCCCTTCGATTTATGCCACTTCACCGCCGCAGTTAAATCTAGATCAATTAGAGCATCACCACACAAAACTACAAAAGTATCATCAAAAAACGGCGAAAAATCTTGGATACGCTTCATCCCTCCGGCGGAACCAATAGCTTCCCCCACCAGTTTTCCGTCGTCATCAATTTTACCTTCAAAAGAATAAGCAATTTGTACCCCGAACCGTTGCCCATCACGGAAATAATTCTCAATTTCCTCAGCTAAATGGCTGACGTTGACCATAATCTGATCAAATCCATGTTGACGTAATAATTCCAGTAAAAATTCCATCACTGGCTTTTGCAGGATAGGAATCATTGGTTTGGGAGTAGTATAGGTAATCGGACGCACGCGAGTACCTTTGCCCGCCGCGAGAATCATCGCTTTCATAAAAATTTATTCCTCAACCACAAGCCAGTTTACTTTTATCAAGTGATACTTAATCATTTGTTTTCAATTCTGCTCTATAGTTATCTCAAGTTTTGGGATAACGGGGGATTTACTGGTTGTTGCAACCATAGATAAAGGCAGGTGACAAGCGATCAGTTATCCTTTCAATTTACTCGGATTTTGGGGCTGAAGCAAAAACCCATAACACCGAGTTTAGCGGAATCAGTTCAATGGTTGCTCGTTTGCAATTAAACGAATTTTAATCTCATGGTAAAACTCCTCTTGAAATAGCTCTACTTTTGATTGAGCCGATAGCAACAGTAGCGCCCAGAAAACGCTAACTAAGTGACTATGCTCTGACTCATGTCCAGATCCGTTTTGATTTGGTTGCTTTGTCTGAGTCCACAACTCTACAAGCTGTTCCAGATTCAACCAATTTTGTTCTAAATTTAGCTCTTGTGCTGAAAGATACAAAACCTGTTCCAGTTCCCCAGCTACTTCTGTTAAATTCTCCTGGTGAGCTAAATCTAGTGCTTCCCGCATCATTTGGATGCTGGGTTGACGCTTGGGACGGGCAGGTTTGCTCACCTTTTGTACTAGTTTGAGCTGATCCGCCATGATTTGTAATTGCTCAATTAACTCTTGCAGAGTCACACGGCGTTTTGATGGTGGCATTGCTGCTGGACGACGACGCAGTTGCTTTTCTAGTGGCAAACGATGAGCCTGATGTAATGCACCATCTTCAAGATTTAACAAAGTGTCATCTATGACATCTTCTACATTATCTACGGTTGACAATTGCATCAAAGTATTAGCTTTGAATAAAACTAGCATTGATGCTGATAAAAAAGCTTGTCCAGATTGCGATAAATCAGCCTCATAGCCTCTTGCTGTAACCTCCGGTGCCATTAGTTCTAAGTAACGGTCAATTACCTCGATCACTTGGACATCCCAAGGATCAATTTCCCCCCGCTCTGCTTGGTCAATCAGGAGTGTAATTGTTTCTAATAGCTCGGAAGCATCCATTCTGATTTCCGATTACGCAAGTTTTGATATGAGATGTCAGAAAAAATACAGACTTTACACGCCTTTACAACAAAAGGGTGTAATTATGAACTTGATACCTTAGCCTAGCATGATTACGAATTCGTAATTCGTAATTCGTAATTAAGACACTTTCGATAAGTCCTGTAGAGACGCGCTGTTTGCAGCATGTGCAGCTAAAGTAAAGCTAACTTGACAATATGGCAACTAGGTTTTACTATCCAAGTAATGCTAAGAAAAACCCATACAGCATTCCACGTAAAAATCCCACAACCAAACATCAAACAAGTTTCTTACCCCACTCCCCATTCTGATGAATAAGTTTTTCAGCTATGCAAAACCGTCTACGTTTTCTCAGGGCTGAACAAAACTGGTCGCAGGCAGAATTGGCAGAACGTTTAGATGTTAGCCGTCAAACGGTTAATGCTCTAGAAGTTGGTAAATATGACCCTAGCTTGCCTCTGGCCTTCAAAATTGCTCAACTTTTTCGCTGTCCGATTGAAACAATTTTCTTTCTGGAGGAAAGGTTTATGTATGAAAAATCTCCGTATGAAAGATATGCAGAACAAATTATTTTCTTTGAAAGATATACAGAAAAGGCCGTTCAAGCGATTAAACTAGCTCAAGAAGAGGGTGCCGAAATGGGGCATCAATTTGTTGGTACTGAGCAGATTTTATTGGGACTAATTAAACAAGGCACTGGTATTGCTGGTAAAGTCCTGAAGTCGATGGGGATCAATCTTGATGATGCTCGCTCGGAGGTAGAAAAAATTATTGGTCGTGGTCAACAAGTAAAGGGAGTGGAGTTTCCTTTCACTCCCTTAGCTAAGTTCGCTCTTGATTTTTCATTAGAAGAATCCCGCCAGTTGAAACATGACTTTGTTGGCACAGAACATCTCCTCCTCGGTTTGTTGCGGGTAACTGATGGGGTAGGGGCGAGAGTGTTGCAAATCCTTGGGGTAAACCTCCAAGAACTGCGGCAGCAGGTGTTAAGAGAAATTGAAATTATGCTGCCAAAAGCCACATCTACACCCATTGCAACCAGCCATACCAATCAGATGAAAAACACTGGGTATGATTTGGGTAACTCTCCTATAGACTTTACCTCTGGTGAAATTAGCGCTCGTTTTTGCGCTCTTTTGTTTTCCTGGGTTGAGCCTCGTAAGCTAGGACATATTGTTGGTGCTTCTGCTGGATTTCAATTACCTGATGGGGATGTAGTAGCACCAAAAATCTCTTTCTTTTCACGAGAACGCGTGAAGCGAGTTCCCAGAACCTATCCCGAATTAGCGCCTGACTTGGTAGTGGAGATTAAATCTGCTTTTGACAAATTAGCATCACTCCAAGAGAAAATTCGCCGATTTTTAGACTTGGGAGCGAAGATAGGACTACTCATTGATCCAGATGAGAGGACTGTTGCTATTTATAATTCCAGCAGTGAGTTCAATGTTTTTGGAGAAAGCGACAAGCTGACAATCCCGACGTTGTTACCTGGGTGGGAGTTATCAGTGTTTGAATTGTGGCCGCCTGTGTTTGAGTAAACTAGTCCCTTTGAATCGTGACGGTTGACACAAAGTTATCAGCTTTGCTATTTTTAAGTGCGTCAAACGTGCCTTTAATGGTACCGGCAATAGGAACAGCAACAAGTGTTCCTAATAACCCCGCAATCTCAAATCCCATCAAAATAGACACAAAAATCCAAATGGGATTCAAGCCAATAAAATTGCCGAGTAACTTGGGGGCTAATAAGTTATCTTTAACCTGCTGCATGAGAATCGCCATTAAAGCCACTTGAACTGCTAACCACCAATTTTGTAGTAATACCAAAATTGTTACTAGCCCAATACCTAAAGTTGCACCAATAAAAGGAATGAGTTCAGAGATGCCAATCAATATGGCGAACAACAAGGCAAATGGGATTTTGAGAACTAAAAAAATTGGGGTGAGAGTTACCACCATGAATAATCCCAGTAATAACTGACTGAGAAAAAAGTTACGGAAATTCAATTTTAAGGATGTGGTAAAGGGGACTCGAATATTGGCAGGTAAAAGATTGATTAATCCATACCAGACGCGATCGCCATACAGCAGCATATAAAATGCCAGTACAACCACTAGCACAATGTTAAGTAATCCTGACAGCAGCGTCCCGGCAAATCCCACAGCACTAGAGGCTAGCTGTTGCACTAAATTTTGAATATTGGCATTGATTTGGTTGCTCACCACCCGCAAATCAATCGGTAAACGTCGTTTTTTGGCGATCGCTTCAAACTGCTCCAAGTTGTCTTGACTAGCCATTAACCAATCAGGAATCTTATTCAACAGTTGGGTTGTCTGATCAATCACTAATGGCACTAGAGTGATGCCTACAATTACTACAACAGTTAAAGTTGCGAGTAAAACGATAATCACTGCTTGAGTGCGAGTGATCCGAGCGCGTTCAAAAAACTTAACAGGATAATTTAGGAGAAAAGCCAAAATAGCCGCAACACTGAGGATACTGAGAGGATGCCGAAAATACCGAAAAAGTTCAGACAGCAGCCAAACATTGAGAGCGATAATCGGGCCACTCAAACCATAGATTAACAGACGTTGCAGCAAGGTCGAAGGTCGCATCTGATGCAATCGATTTTCGCAACTCCTTAGAAATTTGTAAAACTGGTATTGGCGTTAATCCTCATCATAGATACTTTTTACCAGTGCGTGTACGAGCGTACTTGATTACCAAGGCAAATTATCATGGATAAAACTATAGCCGACCTTCGCAGAGATTACACCTTGCAGGGGTTGGGCAAAACCGAAGTTGACCCCAATCCGTTTGCACAATTTAAAAATTGGTTTGCTCAGGTATTAGCCGCACAACTTCCTGAACCTAATGCCATGACTCTTGCCACCGCCACACCAGACGGCAAACCCTCAGCTAGAATGGTACTCCTCAAAGATTTTGATGAGCGGGGCTTTGTCTTCTTCACCAACTACAACAGTCGCAAAGGACAAGAATTAGATGTAAATCCCCAAGCTTCTCTAGTTTTTTGGTGGGTAGAACTAGAACGTCAAGTCAGAATTTTTGGGGGTGTGGAGAGAGTTTCGGAAATTGAATCAGATTATTATTTTCACAGCCGTCCTGCCAATAGTCGCTTAGGTGCGTGGGCATCTAATCAAAGTGAAGTAATAGAAAGCCGAGAAATTCTTGAGCAACGCCTGCGGGAGTTACAAAGTAAATATGAAAATCAAGAGGTTCCCCGACCGCCTCATTGGGGAGGATTGCGAGTCATCCCCACAGAAATCGAGTTTTGGCAAGGACGTTCTAGTCGCTTACACGATCGCTTACTTTACAAACGCTTGGAAAATAATAGTTGGAAGATAGAGCGGTTGTCACCGTGAGCGGGACTGGGGATTGGGGACTGGGGACTGGGGACTGGGTAATTATCTTTCTCCCTCACTCCCTCACTCCCTCACTCCCGCGTCCCCGTGTTTTCTTCAAAGTTATGTCACTGGAACTTTAGCAACCAACTGAATTCTGGGGTCTGGCATGAAAGTGTATCGCAGGTAAAACCCTCCCCAGACGAACAGGATAATTAAGAATGTGCCGATACCAAGGGGACTAGGAAGCCAGAAAACTGCTTCTATATGGTTTAGTTCGCCAGGTTGGAGTAGCCAAGTTAGTTGCTTGCCATTTTTTTGTGGCTTGATCGCAGTTTCAGTTTGTTGAATGTTCTTAGCTCCCCAAGGGGTTTTTAAGCTAAATTCTAAATCGAGAATCGAACCAGCGTTAGTCTGGACATTGCCTTTGCTGGAAATTAGAGATAGCGATCGCAAATCCACATCATAAATCAATCGATTCCGTACCAAAAGTAAAAAATTATTCTGGTTCAAAATTAAATTCGATTCAATTTTTGGTAATTCTGAATCAGATTCACTCGTCACAGTTTCAGATGGTTGATTAGCACGAGAGTTAAAAAATCCGTTGAACTTCTTTTGTAATTCCGTAGCATCACTAAAAGGAATTGTGACAATAATTTCTTCTTTGGAGAGTCGCCTAGCTTTACCCTCTAGTTTGCTGGCGCGATGCTCCATACTGTCTAACCATTCATAAACATAATCACCACTAAAACTAGTTAGCCGTTCCCCCAACTTAATATGCTGTACCAGTTCTCCACTATTTGCATGGTCAAAATTAACCGCAACATTGTACTGAACACACCCAGACAGCAACACAGATGTGAGTAACACCAACCACATAAACCGCATTCGCTCAAATACGCCTTTAAACAATGAATTCATACTTAAATCTCCAAAAAGATAAGGGGGACGAGGGGGATGAGGGGGATGAGGGGGATGAGGGGGATGAGGGAGATGTGGTTCGACTTCGCTCACCAACCGGGAGAAAATTTCTCCGCGTCCCCGCGTCCCCACGTCCCCGCGTCCTCTTCCCCAATCCCCCAATCTCCTCATAAACTCAACCAAACCAAGTACGAAACTGTTAAACCAACAGCAATTAGTGCCACCCAGATAAAGCGATTATCTCTGGTATTGACCTGACTCAGGTCAACAAATTCTGGCTCAGCACGTTTCTGTGGTTTAGCTGGTTGGCTGGGCTTGACAGTCACACGAACTTTCTGATCGTTGTCAGAGAGTGCCCCTAAATCGGGGATTTCAGTCATCCATTCACTAGGCCTTTGCAATTTTGGTGCTTTTAAAATGTAAAGTACCCGTCGCGCTTGTTTGCTAGTTTCTAAATGTGGATGGCGCTTAAGCCTTTCGCAAAGAGCGATCGCATCATCTGAACGCCCAGCCGCCTCATAAGCTGTTACTAGCCAAATGTCAATTTCACCCGCCAGTCGAGAATTGGACGATAACAGGGCGCTGGCTTTTTCTAAATTTTCTACAGCTTCGCGGTATTGCCCATTTTCAAAGGCAACTTTCCCCCTCTGGTAGCGAGTTTTAGCAATGTCTATACTTTCTGCACTCACGTTTTGTACACAAATCAGCACTGCTTTCATTTTGCCAATGTCAGCAATCTTTTTGAAATCTTCTTATCAATCGACAATCTTCAAGTCGATAAAATTTTAGAATTTGAGTGGAGATTGGGGACTGGGGATTGGACAAGAGGACGCGGGGACGCGGAGAAATTTTCTCCCGGTTGGTGAGTTTCGGCTACGCGGTAATCGAGCGAAGTCGAGATTCAACTACGCGTTCGCGTTAGCGTCTCCAATAGGAGAAGATCGCCTTTTGTAGGCGAAATAATCTATGTTTCCGAAGGTAAGTAGAAACCCCACCTATAAGTGGGTGGCTGATTTTTCCTATTCCCTATTCCCTATTCCCTGTTCCCTTTCATTGCGTTTATGCACAAAATATGCTGAAAATCAAGTACTCAAAATTAAATTGGCTGGGAGCTGGTATGACACTCGCAGTGATGAGTGCAGCGATCGCTCCAGCTTCGGCTCAGCAGGTAATAATTATTAATGGTAATTCTGGAGTTAGCCGCTCGCCTGCTGTTGGTACCTTTATTTACGGTAGTCCAATTCCTACTCCCATTCTCGTAGACCCAGCTACGGGACTCAGACCACGATCTAATAATTATTCCAATTATTCCTATCCTCAGACAAGACAACAAGTAGGAAATTCCACACTGATTAATCCGACTTTAATCAATCCCACAATTCAAGACTCGACCTTAGTTAATCCAGTAATTATCAATAATTCCTGGCGTCGTACACCATTCAGAGGGCGATCGCGCGTCATCCTAAATTATCCCTGGTAAGTGAGATGTGGTTCGACTTCTCCTGTCAAAGATGCGACGCTTAGCAAGATCTTGAAGGGTACGCGGTAGTTGAATCTCGACTTCACTCGATTACCGCGTAGCCGAAACTCACCAACCAAAAGATGGGGGAGACGCGGGGAAGTAAAGAAAGATTACACCATTCCCAATTTCCCACTCCGAATTACGTTAGCGAAGCGGTAGCGAGTCTTCGAGCGTCATTACGAATTACGAATTACGAATTACGAATTACGAAATTACGGACTAAACTGTGAACCAAGAATCATTGTACCGATACCAACATCGGTAAAGATTTCGAGCAGGAGGGCGTGAGGGATGCGTCCGTCGATGATGTGTGCGGCGCGTACTCCTTGAGCGAGCGATCGCACACAGCAATTAACTTTGGGGATCATCCCGCCACCGACTACACCAGTAGCAATTAAATCGCGGGCTTCGCGAATATCTACTTTCGGTATCAACGTAGACGGGTCTTTGTAATCTTTTAAAATACCCCTTGTGTCAGTTAACAAAATTAACTTTTCTGCTCCTAATGCGGCTGCTATCTCACCAGCTACAGTATCAGCATTAATGTTGTAAGATTGTCCTGTCTCATCTGCGGCTACACTCGACACTACAGGAATATAGCCATTACTGGCGAGGGTTTCCAAAATTTTGATATTGACATTGCTAACTTCCCCTACAAAGCCGATGTCTTCTTGACCTTGAGGACGAGCTGTAATGAGATTACCGTCTTTACCGCAAAGTCCGACTGCTAAACCTCCAGCCTGGTTAATTAAGGCAACAATTTCCTTATTAACTCGACCGACTAAAACCATTTCCACCACATTCATTGTGGGGGCATCAGTGACTCTTAATCCATTTTTAAATTGCGCTTCAATTCCTAATTTATCTAACCAACTGTTAATTTCTGGCCCACCGCCGTGTACCAAAATTGGACGCAAGCCGACGCAGGATAAAAATACAATGTCGCGAATAACTCGATCTTTGAGAGTGCTGTCTTTCATCGCAGCACCACCATACTTAACAACAATAGTGCGACCTGTGAATTGTTGAATGTAAGGTAGTGCTTCGCTTAGCACGCGCACACGGGTGGCTTCAGTTTGCCTGATGTAGTCAGTATCGTTGACCATCACAAGGATTTGTTGAGATTTAAAACCTATGCAGTCAGTGTAGAAGACTTTGGAGTCAAAAGGGAATGGGGAATGGGGAATTGGGGAAGAGGACGTGGGGACACGGGGACGCGGGGACGCGGGGAAATTTTCTCCCGGTTGGTGAGCGAAGTCGAACCACATCCCCTCATCTTCCCCTGCCTCCCCTGCCTCCCCCTCACAGGTGTAGGGATTTTACATTCAATCTGAAAAAGCCTATTTTTTCGTTCCAAAATCTTTCTGTGCGTCTCCCCGTCCCCGCGTCTCCCCGTCCCCGCGTCTTTGCGTCGATCAAAACGCAAAATATTAAAAACCTACACCTGCCCCCTGCTCCTAGCCTCTTTTACTGGCTCTCAATTGCCCGCAAGCCGCATCTGCTTCTAAGCCACGAGAGTAGCGGATGCTAACGGCTATGTTTTGTTGTTTGAGAATGTTCAGGAAAGCTTGAATACGATCGCGGTTAGGGCGTTTGTAGTCTACTTCTTGAATGGGATTGTAGGGAATCAAATTTACATGACTCTGGAATCCTCGCAGACATTTGGCTAGCTCTAGCGCATGTTCTGGTAAGTCGTTGAGTCCAGCGAGAAGAATGTATTCAAAAGTTACGCGTCGTCCCGTAATTTCTACATATTCTCGACATTCGGCGAGTAGATCCACAAGAGGATAGGAGCGGGCACTGGGGATGAGTTGTTCGCGTAGGGCTTGATTAGAAGCGTGAAGACTCACCGCGAGAGTGACTTGCAAATGATGCTGGGCAAAATGACGAATTCGATCGCGAATGCCGACGGTTGAGACAGTTAGCGATCGCTGTCCAATACCAATATCTTGATTGATTGATTTAATCGCAGCCAAAACATTGTCAGTATTTAACAACGGTTCACCCATGCCCATAAATACCACATTGCTCACCCGTTGTTGAAAATCTTCTTGCACAGTCAATACTTGATCAACAATTTCATGACGTGCCAGATTGCGCTTATAGCCTCCCTTGCCAGTGGCGCAAAAATCACAAGCCATCGGGCAACCCACCTGAGTAGAGACGCACACTGTTAAGCGTTTGTCACTGGGTATACCAACAGTTTCAATAATTTGCCCATCTGCCAACTGTAAAAGATACTTGACAGTCCCATCAGGTGCAACAGTGCGATAGTGTAAAGTTGAGCGCCCAACAGGAACTTCGGCAATTTCTGTACGCCATTGTTTAGAGAAGACAGAAATATCAGCTAGCGATCGCACTCCCTTTTGATAGATCCACTCATGCAGCTGCTTACCTCTATAGGCAGGTTGTCCTTGCTGCTGTACCCAAGCAGTTAATTCAGCAACCGAAGCACCCACCAAGGGAGTAATTAATTGTGATTTTTCTCGGTTGTATGAGTCAACCTGAGATACAACAGGCGTAGCAGACATATGAACTAAAAAACCATATAAGAGCTTGTACTAAGCGACCAATAACCTAGACAATCATAGTCACTTATTGATCAATTTTAAACATTTTTTACATCATTGTTTGAAAATTGTCAATAAATTAGGATTGCTATAGGAGCTTTGCCTGATTGGAATTTCAATCTTAAATTCTGCCCCACCTCCAGGTTCAGAAATACACTCAATCTTACCATTGTGTTTATCTACAACTATTTGATAACTGATTGATAATCCTAAACCTGTGCCTTGTCCTACAGGCTTAGTTGTGAAGAAGGGATCAAAAAGTTTTTGTTTAACACTTTCAGTCATTCCTAAACCATTATCTTGAATCGAAATGGCAACCCAATTATTGTCTAACACTTGAGTGCAGATTTTAATTTGACTGGGTTTATTTTGAATTTCTGCTGTTGTTCTTTCTTGATTATGTTTATCTAAAGCATCAATTGCATTACTGAGGATATTCATAAACACTTGGTTTAATTGTCCGGCATAACATTCTATTTCTGGCAATTGACCATATTCCTTACAAATCTCAATAGCAGCATGTTCTGGTTTCGCTTTGAGACGATTTTGTAAAATTAATAGAGTACTATCAATTCCCTCGTGAATATTGACAAATTTCATTTCGGCTTCATCCAACCGAGAAAAGTTGCGTAAGGTCAGCACAATTTCGCGAATGCGTTGAGTACCAATTTTCATTGAAGAAATGGTTTTAGGCATATCCTCAATGAGAAAATCGAGGTCAATTTCTGATATTAAATTTTGCAGTTCTGGGGTAGTATTGATGCAACTCTCTTGGTAAAGCTGAATTAAATTAATTAAATCCTGGGTGTAGTGATCAATATGAGCAAGGTTCCCATGGATAAAATTAACGGGATTATTAATTTCATGCGCTACACCTGCAACAAGTTGTCCGAGACTAGACATTTTTTCGGTTTGAATAAGTTGGGATTGAGTGCGCTGTAGGTTTTGCAGAGTTTGTTTGAGTTCAGTTGCTTGTTGTAGTAGAGTTGCTTGTGAATAGCGCAGTTGTTCTTCAACTTGTTTGCGATCGCTAATATCCCGCAAGAACACGATATATTCTTGGCGCTGGCGAATCATTCTCTGTGAAATCGTAATTTCGATGATGCGTTTACCTGTTTGGGGATGGTTGAAGATTTGTTCGCTTCTATTTTGCCAATAAGCAGGTACATCATCTAGTTCTAATAAAAAATCATTGAGATGATGCCCAATTAATTGATTAGTATCTATCGTCAATAAGACTTCAGCCGCTGCATTAGCTTGAGCGATCGCACCTGTTTCATCAAGTACTAAAATAGTATCTAAAACAGTATCTAAAGCATTTATAAAACGACTCTCAGCTATCTCACGAGCTTCCGCAATCGAGGCAATTTGAGGTAAAGTAGTCCAGCAAGCGATCGCTACTCCCATGAATGATAAAATCATCAAGACAATTGCTAAAAGATTATCATCAATATCACCAGGGAGCTTTTGTAAATTATCTTTAATTACCCAGGCGATCGTTGCTGCCGTACAAATCAATGCAACTAAAATTCCTACCTGAAACCCAACAAAATCTTTAATTTTTACACTGTCAAACTGGCGGCGCTGCACCCACCATTGCAGATGA
The DNA here is from genome assembly GCF_059505385.1 of Desmonostoc vinosum. Lineage (NCBI taxonomy): Bacteria > Bacillati > Cyanobacteriota > Cyanophyceae > Nostocales > Nostocaceae > Desmonostoc > Desmonostoc vinosum. The sequence continues at coordinate 14,974 of NZ_JCACKM010000063.1, read as the reverse complement.
AAAGGTGGAAAAGCTATCCGCCGAATAGCAGCATCAGCCACTAAAATCAATAGCGGAGACAGCAACCCTGCAACCAAGTCTCGCCAATTCCACGCCAAACCACCAACTATTAAAGCAAAAGCTTCTAAAAGACAAAAACCTAGAGACAACCAAGGCCATCGTATTCCTGGTTGACCACGATTTAACCACAATCCAAAATGAAACATGATGATACAGAGCAAATAGCTAACAGTGATCATCATCACCAAGCTATTCAAATTACTCCACATCAAATAATACACACCGAACACAAAGGTAAATGCTAGTCCGGGTTTCAGCACACCTTGGCGAGAAACAACCGTAAAAACTGGTGATAGATGTCCATCTAAAGCTAGTTGATACAAAATGCGAGGAGTATTAACAATCCCAATTGCAGCACTGAGAAGACTATTAGAGGAAATCAATAGTGTCACAATGAATGAAGCTGATTGACCCCAGAAAGGTGAAGCAGCGAAAAAAGTTTTAAAGGTGTCACCCCCGAATTCCGAATTACTTGCCAAACAGATTAATACCCAAGAACCACCTAAAGAGATAATTGGCATCAGGCAAGCGACTACCGATAGTAAACTCAAAGTTTGACGAGGTTGCTGACTATCGGCAATAAATGCTACTCCTGTTTCCAAAGGATATACAGCATAGACTGCAAAAATAAACCACTTTGGCCATTCAACAACTGAGAAACTCGGCAAACTATTAGGAAAAAATCCATTGCTTTGTGGTGAAAATGCTAACCAACTAATGCCTTGAATAGAAAACAAAAGCACCAATCCTACTGCCGGGATAATGAAACACAGGTGCAGAATCGCTAAGGTGCGTGTGCCGCTAAATGCCACACTAAACAAAATCAGAGTGAAAACGATTTTCATCGGCATTTCTGGGCAAGAAACACCCCAAGGTTCAAGTTGAGCTTTAATTAATTCTGTTAGGATGATGCTACTCAGTGGAAATGCTGCCCAACCAACAAAGTATCCTAAAGCTGCATAACGTCCTAGAAAGGGAAAATTCTCTAGCAATCTGCTGGTGTAGTTAGCGGTTCCTCCTGCTACATCTGGCCATTGCTTCCCCAAAGCTTGCACTTGGAAGCACAACATTAAACCTATAATCGTTGCTGGTATCCATACCCATAAAGCTTGTATCCCCAGTCCATAAGTGATAACTGGTGCCGACGAAAACCATCCCAATAACCCACACAAGCTAAAACCAAAAGTTTCAATAGTAGTTAAAGAACGCGGCAGCTTCATGACTGAGTGGTAATTTTTATCGACACCCAAAATAGGTTGGGTATGCATACTTAGTTAATTTATATTGATACTCTGATTATTTAGATAGCCTATTGTTATATTGTGAAATAAGGGTGAGAATGCTGAAAACTTAAATACTAGATAAAGCTCTAGCTATTTTTATCGGTGAATACCCGCAACAAACACATAATTACTATGAAAAAATACTAATGGCTTTTAGATGAGATTTGAATTTCTTAATGGCTCTATCGTACTTGTTATGCTAAATAAATACTCTGTTAAAAGAGAACAGGGAACGGGGAAAAGAGGCAATCTGAAAAAAGAACATAAAAAAACAAACATGTTTTTCTTTGCCTAGCAAGCTTTATAAGCTTTTTTAGTCCAAACTTTAGCATAATAGTACTGAAGAACCTTCTTAATTACGAATTACGAATTACGAATTACGAATTTATATAGATGGTGTTGCCGTGATTGGAATTGTGATTGTTTCTCACAGCAAACAACTAGCTTTAGGAGTACGGGAACTAGCCGCGCAGATGGTTCAGGGTAAAGTTCCCCTCGCTGTTGCAGCTGGTATTGAAGATGCAGAGAATCCACTGGGTACAGATTCTATTCAGATTTATGAAGCGATCGCTTCTGTATTTACCGAAGATGGTGTATTAGTTTTAATGGATTTAGGTAGTGCTTTGCTCAGTGCAGAAATGGCTTTAGAGTTTCTCTTGGAAGCACAGCAGCAAAAAGTATACTTATGTGAAGCACCCCTAGTAGAAGGTGCTGTTGCCGCCGCTGTTGCCGCCGCTGTTGGTGGTGACATTCAGCAAGTCATTGCCGAAGCCAGAGGTGCATTAGCAGCAAAAGCCAGTCAATTAGGTATAGTCATTAGTCCGTTATCAGTTGAGAGTAACTCAGCCACAACCAATTTAGAATCGCCTACCAAAGAAATTCGGCTCATCGTCAGTAATCGTTTAGGATTACACGCTCGTCCTGCTGCTCAATTTGTCGCTACTGCCGCTCGATTTTCAGCCCAAATTCAGGTGCAGAATTTAACTAGAAATACTAAGTTTGTTCGAGGTGACAGTATCAACCAAGTCGCAACTTTAGGGGTACGTCAAGGACATGAACTGGTAATTACTGCCACTGGTGCTGATGCAGACATAGCACTCGCGACATTACAAGGCTTATTCGCTAACAACTTTGGTGAAGATAATACCGCTTTTGCACCGACAACGACATCTCACCCAGCAGTTACCCCGACTACCCCAGGCGAGCTTTCAGGAATTGCAGCATCTCCAGGAGTGGCGATCGCTCCTGTTGTTCATTATCAACCCACCCCAATTGCAATTACGCAATATCACGTAGATGACGCTGAGGCAGAGTGGCAACGTTTACAATCAGTAATTCACATTGCCAAACAGCAAATTCAAGCATTATTCGCCCAAGCATCAATGCAAATTGGGGATGCTGAAGCTGCGATCTTTGATGCTCATTTATTATTTTTAGAAGATCCAGTATTACTAGAAGCGGCTCACCAACGTATTGTGGAGCATCACCTCAATGCGGAAGCCGCTTGGCAAGCCGTAGTCAATGAAGTCGCAAACTCCTACTATACCCTAGAGGATGCTTATCTCCAAGAGCGAGTTGACGATGTTATGGACGTAGGCAAAAGGGTACTGCGATTACTAGTTGGTAACGCGCCTCCAGACTTAAATCTTGGTGAACCTGCAATTATTGTCGCCTCTGATTTAACCCCCTCAGACACCGCCGGACTAGATCCCACAAAAGTCTTAGGGATTTGTACTACTTCTGGTAGTGCAACCTCCCACAGCGCCATTATTGCCCGGACATTGGGTATTCCCGCTGTCTTGGGAATAGAGAAAGGAGTGTTGTACCTGGAAGATGGTACAATCATGGCCCTCGATGGCGAGAGTGGTAAAGCATGGGTAAAACCACAACCAGATACTCTCGGTGTACTAGAAGCCAAGCGAGAAGCATGGCACACTGCTCAGCAGCAAGCACGAGCCACAGCGCACCAGCCAGCAATTACCCGTGATGGTCGGCGCTTTTGTATCCTTGCTAATATTGGTAGCATTGCTGATGCTCAAGCAGCTGTGGCTAATGGTGCAGAAGGTGTAGGACTGCTTCGTACCGAGTTTTTATATCTTAACCGCACAAGTGCGCCCCAAGAAGCAGAACAACTGTCAGTTTATCAGGCGATCGCCCAAGTTCTCAACTCGCAACCGTTAATTATTCGTACCCTAGATGTCGGTGGTGATAAGCCACTGCCTTACTTGCAACCAACAACCCCAGAAGCCAACCCTTTCTTAGGCTGCCGAGGAATTCGTTTGTGTTTGGATCAACCGGATTTATTCAAAACACAATTGCGGGCAATTTTACGCGCTAGTGTAGGGCACCAAATTAAAATTATGCTGCCCATGATTGCTACTGTCATGGAGGTGCGTGCAGCTAAAGCAATCTTGGCAGAAGTACAAGTAGAACTTCAGCAAGCTAATATCCCCTTCGATAGTGCGATCGCATTGGGCGTTATGATCGAAATTCCCTCAGCAGTGGCGATCGCCGATCAGTTAGCCGCTGAAGTAGACTTTTTTAGTATTGGTACCAACGATCTGAGCCAATATATCATGGCGGGCGATCGCACCAACCCCAAAGTGGCAAATTTGGCGGATGCACTACACCCAGCAGTATTGCGAATGATCCAGCAAACTGTGCAAGCTGCTCATGCAGCTGGTATTTGGGTAGGGTTATGTGGTGAACTAGCAGCAGATCCTTTAGCAGCACCAATTTTAATCGGTTTGGGATTAGATGAATTAAGCGTCAATCCTCAAGCCATACCTGCAATCAAACAAGCAATCGCTCAATTAACCGTACTTGAGGCAGAAGCGATCGCAGCATCAGCATTGCAACAAGATTCCGCAGCTGATGTCAGACAGTTACTTATTCAACAGTAAGACATATGCGTGTAAAGATAATATTTCGTGCATATAGGCTGGTTAAACAACTATCTGCCAAATTTTGATAGTTTTATCAGAACTACCACTAATTAACAACTTACCATCAGAGCTAAGGGCAAGAGAATTCACTGGCCCTAAATGTCCGCTGAGAGTTTGCAACAATTTGCCTGTGGAAACACACCAAATTTTGATAGTTTTATCGACACTGCCACTAAACAGGGTTTGTCCATCCTGACTGACAGCTAAACATTTCACTGCCTCAGTATGCTCAGTCAATGTATGTAAAACTTTTCCTGTAATCAAGTGCCAAATTTTAATAGTTTTGTCAGCACCACCACTTAAAAGTAGTTGTCCATCAGGACTAATAGCGATCGCCTTGACATCACCTTCATGATTACTAAGTGTTCGTAATGGATCACCTGTACGAGGATTCCATAATCTAATTTTATTATCAGAACTACCACTAACAAGCATCTGCCCATCAGCACTGATAGCAATAGCATGAACAGCGGATGAATGCCACAGCGTACAAATGCGATCGCCTTTATGCAAATTCCAAATTTTGATTTTATTACTCCCACTGGCGAGAATCTGCCCATCAGGACTGATTACCACTACATTGACTGGTTTTTGATGCCCTAAAAGGGTGTGGATGAGTTTACCTGTTTTCAAGTGCCAAACTCTAACATTACTTCTGGGATGTTCGCAACTACCAACCGCAAGCAAATTTCCATCGGGACTGATAGCCACGGATGAAACTTCACCGCAATCATCGAGAGTCCGAGTCAGTTTACCAGTTTGAAAATTCCGCATCCTAATGGTTCTATCTGCACATCCACTCACCAAAATTTCCATATCAGGACTAATGGCGACAGCCGTCACTTTGCAAGGATGTGCAATTTGAGTGTAGCTGAGAGTGGCAGGTTTTAGGGTGAGTTTGTGTTTGAGATTGGCGATCGCATCTAAAATTTTCTCAAGTTGGTTTACACTCTGACTCTCACCGATTGTCGTGAAATATTGCTTTAACTTTTGGATATATTCTTCATCTTCTATCCTGACAGTTGATGACATTGCCTCTAAGGGGTTAAAAAATTGCTGTGGCGAAACTTCACGCAATTCTAACCATGTAGCTATGGAGTAATCGATTTGTTCTTGTGCTAAAGAGCGATCGGGTAAATGGGATAAACTTTGAGCTAATTGTAAAGCCAACTCTGGAACCCAATAACGTCGCTCTTGTTCTAAAGCTTGGTAAACTTGTTTGTAGCCTGTGGTAATTGCTTGCAATGATTGCCAATCGAGAACATCTTTGAGTAAATCCGGCAATAACTCTGGCAGTAATGGTGGTACATCATAGTGGATTAAGTGATAGACATCTGCCACCCAAGCAGCAACCAGAATATGACAGGTAATCAATACCTGGCAAAGTTGTTCAAAATCTTGATAATTAACTTGATATTGCAAGTCTAACTTACTAACATCGATTCCTTTAGCTTGCCATTTTTCTGCCTTTTCCAAAATTGCTAAATTCCAGACATTATCTTTACCAAGTTGATTAACTTCGGCTAAATTTTCTCCTAATGCTAACAATTTATTTCTAGTTTTCTGCCATTCTAAAGCACGGCTTTTTGCTGATTGTTGGAGAATTTCTTGATAAGATAATCTGGCAATTGTTTTGTAATAATAACTTGCTTGTCTTAGTCCCCAGTAAGCAATACGAAAATTTAGGTAATCTCCCTCAGTTTCTGATTCTAGAATTAAAATAGGCTCGGTTTTCAATACACCAAACAAAGCCTTAATACTAGATTCACTATGAAATCGTTTACTATCCCACGCTCCGGCTAAAAATTCTATTGGTCTAATAGGATTTTGCAGATAATAGTGCTTATTTATAAACTTGCGTAACCCTTCAGCTAATATTAGCTCAATTTCTGGAATATCATCGTTTTTTTCATCAAATTGGTCAAACTTTACTTGCGGGGGAGCTAGAAAGATTTTGAGGGGTGCATGACTATCGCTAGTATGAGAATCTAAAATTTGTGAAGGATATAATCTTAGGGGCCAGCTATCAAGAATTTTATTGATTTCTGGTAATTTGATAGCTGTTTGTCTCTCTTGATTAACTATTTGTAATTGTGTTTCCCGATGATAAACTGCTAACTGTTTTTGCAAAAGTTTTTCTTGTTCTACCCCCGTGGTATAATTATCTGTCCGGGTTGAGATATTGACAGCTTGAAAGACTTCTTGAATGACTTGTGGTAGCTGGTGGGTGGTTTTATTTAAACCTTCCTCTGTTCTTTTTTGGACTAGGGCTACAATTACAGGTGCAAACTCTAGTATCAGTTGAATTAACAATCTTAAACCTGGCTCCATAAGGAGAATCCTGTTAAATAATTCGTAATTCGTAATTAAATAAATCACATTAACAGTATGTTGCAAAAATTCCGTAATCAGCTATTATGCATTTAAATTGCAAATTCACTGGTTGTCATTAGTATTTACAAACATAGTTCGTCTCTTACTATAGCAGTCGAAGCATAGTTTAGGACATTAACTAAACATAAAGCCAAAAGACCAACAGACTTTCAACTCTATTCCCTGTTTCCTGTTTACTAATATTATTGAAATGCAAACAGACGCAGAGTGTTAGAGAATTTGTGATAAAAATTTACGGGTTCGTTCTTCTTTGGGGTTGCTGAAAAAGGTATTAGGGGTTGCTGACTCAACCAGAGAACCATCATCCATTAAAATTACTCGATCAGCGACTTCACGAGCGAATCCGACTTCATGGGTAACTACCACCATTGTCATCCCATCACGGGCGAGACTTCGCATTACATCTAAAACTTCTCTTACCATCTCTGGATCTAAAGCTGAGGTGGGTTCATCAAACAGCATAATCTTAGGTTGCATAGCCAAAGCACGAGCGATCGCTACCCTTTGCTGCTGTCCCCCAGACAACTGTCCTGGATATTTATGTGCTTGTTCTAAAATTCCTACTCTTTCTAACAGTTTTTTGCCCATTTCTTCAGCTTCTAATTTCTTCAACCGACGTACCCAAATTGGTGCCAAGGTAATATTTTGCAGCACTGTTAGATGAGGAAATAAATTAAACTGCTGAAACACCATTCCTACTTCCCGTCGAATTGCTTCAATATTTCGCAAGTCATGGCTGAGGGTAATTCCATCAATAATAATTTTGCCTTTTTGATATGCTTCTAAAGCATTAAATGTCCGGATAAAAGTTGATTTACCTGAACCTGAAGGCCCCATTAAAACTACTACCTCCCCACGATTTACTGTTAAACTTACACCTCTTAGAGCATGGAATTTGCCATACCACTTTTGCACATCTTCAGCGATAATTATCGGCGTTGATTCTGTTGTCATTAATTTTTACCTCTAAGCTACATCTGTACCGAAGTAACTGGGAACCTCGAAGGTATTCGCCAAATTTCCTGCTGTCTTTCCAACATAATAGAAGCCTCATCTAGCCATCGCGCAGCTACTGGCTTAACTGTCTTTCTAATCGCCGAGAAGCCAAGGACATTGAATAACAAAACACCCAATAAATCAAGCCAACAAATAGATAAACTTCTGCATAACGCCCAATAAATTGCGGCTGTGCCAATATCGAACGAGCAATGCCAGTTAGTTCTACTAATCCCACTAGAGATAAGAGGGAAGTGTCTTTAAATAAACCAATAAACTGACCAACAATTGCAGGAATAACAGCACGTAATGCTTGAGGCAATACAATAAATAAAACTACCAAAGGTGTATTTAATCCTAACGCTTTAGCGGCTTCAAATTGTCCACGCGGGATTGCTTGCAGTCCGCCACGCACGTTTTCCGCCATATAAGCTGCACTAAACATCACCAGTCCCGCGATCGCTCGCACTACCCGATCTAATCGTAAATCTGTTGGTAAAAATAATGGCAGCATTACCTGAGCCAAAAATAAAATCCCAATCAGCGGCACTCCTCTAATTATTTCAATATACAGAATAGAAAACCAACGTATTACTGGTAGATTATTTGTACGTCCTAAAGCTAGTAATACACCAAGAGGAAAAGAAAGCACAATGCTAATAGCTGCCATCAATAAAGTAAGTAGCAACCCATTCCACAAATTTGTAGATACTGACTGTAAGCCAAATCCACCACCGATCAGCCATAAAATTAATGGGAAAGATAACAACCATACCAAAGAAAGCCAGGGAGAAATTAATTGGGCGAACTTGACTCCAAACCAATAACCTGCAAATAGCAAACTAGCAATTAAGAGTAACCAAAGCCGAGATATTAAATCCAACGGCAAAATAATCAACAGCAAAGCAGCAATAAAAGCAACGAGAGCAATTTTCCACTTTGTTAACTGTTGCTTACCAAAAAATAAACCTAAAGTAATAGCACTTAAAGTAGAAGCGATCGCTAATACAATCCAGACTCGCCAATATAAAGTCTGAGGAAACCTACCCACTAAAAATAAACGTAAATTAACCTGAACTACTGCCCATTGCGCTTGAGTAATTGCCCAAATTAAAACTCCCCGCACTACCCAAAACAGCATAATTAAGCAAACAACAGTTAACAAGCTGTTATACCAAGTACTGAACAAATTTTTACGCAACCACAATAATTTAGGATTAGTCATTTGTTATTGTTCATTGGTTATTTGTCTCTATTGGTTAAAGCGCAAGTTTAGACTTCTTGCTTCCCAATTCTCCATTCCCTATCTCTGTTATCTCTCTTGAATTTGCACGGTGCGGTTTAATAAATTCATCACTACAGATATAGTCAAACTGAGAATAAGATAAGTGAGTATAATCAGTAGCATAACTTCTACAGCTCTACCTGTTTGATTAAAGGTCGTGGAAGCAACAAAATAAATATCAGGGTAGCCGATCGCGATCGCTAAGCTGGAATTTTTAGTCAAGTTAAGATACTGGCTTGTCAGTGGTGGGATAATCACCCGCAAGGCTTGAGGAAAAACCACCAGTCGCATTACTAACCCTGGTTTTAATCCTAGCGATCGTGCTGCTTCCCATTGTCCCTTGGGTACTGATTGAATTCCGCCTCTGACAATTTCTGCAATGAATGCCCCAGTATAAAAAATTAACCCCAGTAGCAAAGCTGAAAACTCTGGTGACAAAGTAAACCAAGGAATTTCTATGCCATTCTGACTAAATCCAACCAATCCCCAAACAGAGATTTTGTTTTCAGTCTTAGGAAAACCAAGGAAAACAGCAAAATACCAAAACAGCAATTGCAGCAGTAAAGGCGTATTACGGAAAATCTCCACATAAATTAGAGTAATATTCCTTACTAACCAATTATCGGAAAGTCGAGCAATACCAGCACTCACTCCGACAATAGTTGTAAGGAAAATTCCCGTCACCGCCACCCGCAAAGAGTTAATTAGTCCCACCCATAAAGCGCGAATGTAGGTATCAGTGGGTTTATAAGTAATTAGCGTTTCGCCAATATCAAAAGATGCTTGCTGCTTGAGAAAATCAAATCCAAACTGAATGCCCAATTGCTGTAAATTGCGCTTCAGGTTGCCCCACAGTATTATCACTACAACAGTTGCTAAAAATACTGCAATAAATTGCCCAGCAATCTGCCAAAATCGGTAATCACGACATATGGGTGGTTTGTCATTTGTCATTTGTCATTTGTCATTGGGAGTGGGGAATGGGGAATTGGAGACTGAGGAATGGGGAATGGAGAATTGGGAATTGGGAAGAGGACGCGAAGACGCGGAGAAATTTTCTCCCTCATCTCCCTCATCTCCCTCATCTTCACCAGTCCCTAGCCCCTAATTCCTTCTACCGAAACGGTGGAGAATAGAGTAATCCACCTTTCGTCCAGAGTTGATTTTGCTCGCGGGGAAGATTGAGTTTTGTTTTGGGGCCGAGATTGCGATCGTAAATTTCGGCGTAGTTACCGACGTGCTTGACGATTCTGGCTGCAAAGTCTTTTGTTAAACCCATTCCCTCGCCGAGGTTGCCTTCTGTTCCTAAGAAGCGTTTAATATCTGGGTCGTTACTGGTGGCGAATTGACCGACATTTTGGGAATTAATGCCCAACTCTTCGGCTTTAACTAGAGAATAAACCACCCATTTGACAGTATCACCCCACCTAGTATCTCCCTTAGCAACAGCTGGTGCTAAGGGTTCGGAAGAAATTACTTCATTGAGAATCACGTTATCATCAGGTTTCGGTAAAATCGAACGCCGAGAAACTAATGCTGAACGGTCAGCTGTTATGCCGTCACAACGTCCTTCGGCATAGGTGGCGAAAGTAATATTAACGTCTTCAAAGACAACGGGTTTGTAAGTAATGCCCCGTTTCCGCATTTGATCAGTTAAGTTCTGTTCAGTAGTGGTACCAGTTTGTACACAGATGGCTTTGCCTTTCAGGTCTGCTAGTGACTTAATACCGCTATTTTTGCGAACCATAATAGCTTGACCATCGTAAAAAATCACGGGTGCAAAGTCCATGCCTTGCGAGGTGTCACGTCCCAGTGTCCAAGTAGTATTACGGCTAAGGATATCTACTTCTCCAGTTTGTAAAGCTGTAAACCGTTCTTTAGAATTGAGATTGCGGAATTCTACAGCATCTGGATTATCAAACAAAGCTGCTGCTACGGCGCGGCAAACATCCACATCGATACCACTGTATTTGCCATCAGACCCCACAAAGCTAAATCCTGGTACTTCGCCGCTGACACCACAAATTAACTGACCACGGTTTTTAACCGTATTCCAACGATTTTGAGTTGCTTGTGTTGCTGGATTGCTATCTGTGTTGGCTGTTTGTTCCGACTCTCCACCACAGGCGGTGATGGTAAATATTAAGGGTGCGATCGCTAGCATTAAAGCTGTTTTACCCATAAACTTTAAGGATACTCAACAATAAAAATGTATTGATTACTACAATGCTTCAGTAAAGATTATCATATAAAACTTTATCAGTCTCTGTACTGTATTCATCTCCAACACAGCAGTATTGAGGTTTTTACTGCTTATCTCAAAAACTTTGATGATAGAAGTCAATATTCTCTCATTTGTTTTTATGCTTATTTGAAGTTCCAGTGAAATTTTATTTTAAAATAATTTTTATCTGCTCAAAATTATCAAAAATTAAATAGAAAATATCTACCTTACTTCGCCATTCAAATTAATAACTAAACAAACAAGTAAGCTAAAAAACATCTAAATTACATAATCAAATTAAATAAAACTCTTGTGGGGTGGGCATCTTGCCCGCCCTAATTATGCAAGTTATATGTGGAACAGCTTATGACTAATATAATAATTTCTTTCTCATTCCCAATTCCCCATTCCCCATCAACAGAAGTAGCCGCACCAACTTAAGCAGTTGCCCTAGCAGGTTAAACTAGGTCTGATGACAGCTGCTCCACCGTTACTTATGAGGCTTTTATGGGAGCTAATCTGCAACAGATTGCCAATTACCTAGACAATCTAGGTTGGGACTACCGTTTTGATGATGAAGAAGACCGCATTATAACAGGTGTGGAAGCTGATAACATAGAAGACTTCCTAATAGTTGTTCAGCTCGATGAAGAGGGAAAATTTTTCCGGGTATTTGCACCTCAAGTTCTGGTAGGAGTTCAAGACCATCCTCACAAAGGAGCTATCCTACAGACAATGCTGGCTATCTCTTGGGAAACCAAAATGCTGCAATGGGAATATGATCCCTCAGATGGTGAAATCCGCGCCATTATTGAGTTTCCTTTAGAAGACTCGATTCTCACAGAAAGGCAATTTCACCGTTGCTTGAGCGGGTTAATTCAGATTGTTGATAACATAGCACTACCTCGCTTGAAACAGGTAATGGAAACTGGTCAAGACCCTGGTAACATGGAACTAGGGGAAAGATTGTTACTTAGTATTCAAGAAGAAGCTCCAGGATTACTGGAATTGCTGGAAAAAGCAATGGAAGCGCGAAAAAAACGGGGAAGTTTTCCTAGTGATTGAGGCAAATCGTCACTGAAATAGCTATACTCCAAAGTGATACCCTCACTATATAATGAATTTTTCTGGGGCTGGATTTTATGACATCCTATGCAACCTCCTCTGCCAAAGCAGAAATGAGTGAACTCCGGCGGTTGAAAAGCTTACTACCGCCAGAATTGCAGAGCTGGGTCACGGTTGAAGGTACAACTGAGGTCAATCCACCCCTGATCCGCTGCGAAGAAATTGGTAAAGACCAGGTAGAAATTCAAATTGACCTGGTGAAATGGGACGCCCTCGCAATGGATCAGCGTAATCTACTGTTCTGGCACGAAGTTGCTCGTGTTCAAAATGACACAATTCCCAAAGATGGTTGGGAAATGGCAGCATTAGCGATCGGTTTAGGTGGTGCTGTAGGTGAATTGTGGGTGCAAGATGGATTACTGCTGGTGTTAGCTTTGGCGTTATGTGGCGTTTCAGGCTGGCGACTGTACCAAAAGAATAACGGGGACAAGCAACTCAAAGAATTGGCCGATGCTGACGAGAAAGCGATCGCTTTAGCAACTCGCTTTGGTTATAGCCTCCCCAATGCCTATAAGAGTCTAGGTAGCGCCCTAAAAACTCTAATTGACACCACTCCCAGTAAACGCCAACGCTCTAGATACGAAGCCCGACTCTCCGCCCTCAAACGTAGTGCTAACAAGGCAAAAGCCAAATCCAGAACCACAGATGAAGGCGAACTGTAGTAGATAAAAGGGAGTAGGGAGTAGGGAGTAGGGAGTAGGGAGAGAAAGATAATTACAATTCCCCAGTCCCCAGTCCCCAGTCCCCAGTCCCCAGTCCCCAGTCCCTATTCCCCCTTCCCTAACCGTTTCAACCAAAAAGTACTCAAGCCTAGCAATATAACTCCAGCGGTTGCTGTTGGTTCTGGCACTTTTGCAGGTGGTACAAATCCCTTCAAATCCTCACTGCTAGCCTTCAAAGCATAAAGATAGGTGGGAATTAAAGCTTGTCCTGCTGGACAACCGCTATCAATGGCTACTTGAGTACCATCTGTACAAACATCAAATTGCTCATCATCATCATTCTGAGTGACGCTGAAGTCGTTGTCAGTACCTACTAAAATTGCATAGGAACCATCAGCAAGTTGGGGCCCGATCGCTAAACCTTCCAATTTCTCTGGAATAATTAGTTCATTTGCCTTTAGCAACTCAGCGACATCAATAAATGGTGACGTGGATTTATTTACGGGTATGACGCCAGTAGGTAGTGTATTTAAACCTGCCAAGCTAACACCCTTCACATCAGTTGCACCTGTGAGGCTAATTTTGTAGACACGTTTGCTACCTACAGGAATTTCACCTGTAGCATCTTCTACACCAACACCCCGATTGTCTCGCTCTAATACTAAAAATTCTTTATCATTCAACGCCGTAATCGCACTAATACCAATATTCCGTCCTTGGGAATTTGCGCCAAAAGTATCTTCAGAAACACGGCTATTAATACTTTCCAGGCTTTCTAACTGATAGATATACTGAGCTGTACTCTCACCTGTTTTCGTATCATATTCCACCAACCTTAAATTAGAACTTCGCCGCCCATCTGGTGAACCTTCGTTAACTAAAGGGTCTTGCAGCAGTCCATAGAGTTTGCTACCATCTGGACTGAGAGTTACACCTTCAAAACCTCGGTTATCTTGCCGACCACTAGTAATTATTGGACGACCATCTACATAGTTGAGGTCGCTACCAGCTTTGGGAATTAGGTTTTCAGGGGTGTTAAACGCTCTGAGAAATGAGCCAGTTGGGCTAAATTCGTACACAGACGGCCCATATTCATCAGAAACGTAGAAATTGCCGTTAGGGGCGATCGCAAAACCCTCTGGGTCAAAGCTCAACCCCAGAACTCCTGCATTACCATTGAGTTTACTGGGGTTTAATCCGTTGAAGTTTTTACCATCTTGAGTAAAAAGAATCGTATCCAAAAGTTTGAAGCCACTAATCGCGCCTGTGTTGGAGTTAACATCCAGTGAGAACTTTTGTACTCGCGTATTGTAGGAAATAACACCACCACCAGGGCCACGATCAGTCAAACCATAGTAGACGTTATTGTAGCGATCGTAATAGAGATCCGAGAAAAAACCACCTAAGCGGTTATTATTAGCACTGTTACCACCCAATGAGTATAAATCTGTGCTTTCACCAGGGATAGTAATAGAGCTAGTCAAAGAGATCGCGTTAGCAGATGCTGCAAATCCCGTAATACTAACTATGCTAGTTACTAGTGAAAAGCTCAATAGAGAAGTCCAATGCTTTGCTGAAATCATAGATTTATTGCCAAAAAATACGTATTTTTCTCAGCTTTAGACTTCTAGATTAAGAAAAGATTAAAAGAACTTAATGTTATTCTTATAACTTTTATTTTTCATATAATTCGGTTTTTACTTAATAGCATCTTCATCCAACCTTCACAAAACAGTTCTGAGTGCTGTTAGCGGTAGCGGGGCGTTTAGCCCGTGCTGAGTGAGTAGTTTTGTTTGTTATACCAATTCTCTAAAATTCGTCTACACATTCAAACTCCGAAACCCATACTAAATAAGAGTTTCTTAATTACGAACTACGCGCTTCGCAGCGGTAGCGAGTCCTCGATAGCGTTAGCGTTAGCGAAGCGATAGCGAGGTACGAGCGTCAGCGATAGCGTAGCGTAAAGCCTGCGGCATAGCTTCGCTTAGAGCGAGTCATCG
>NZ_JCACKM010000062.1:0-39410 GCF_059505385.1 Desmonostoc vinosum | reverse complement strand
CCTCTGCGTGTTAGCGTTCGCGAAGCGTCTCGTAGAGAAGCGGGGCGTAGCCCGATAAAAAATATTTATACTTATTAATTCCCCATTCCCAAAACAGCCATCACCCACTCATACTCACGCTGAATCGATGCTAATAAATCCAATTTCATCTGTTGCGGTAGAACTTCCCAGGTATAAGTTTCAATTTCTAGATGAGTGCAAGTATAGTCCTGGTGTAGTAGATTTAGCACAGTTACAATATCATCTTGCGTAGATTGCAACAGTTGATAATCGCGGATAAAAATAGGTACATGAAAGTGAATTCGCCACTGTTGAGCGTTAGTATCTGCTAAGTGAGGTAAGGCACTTTCTAAGTCTGAATAGCGAAATAGTTCGTGATTATTTTTGCGAGCAATTACTTGATGTAAATACGTAGATTCCGCGAATTGACGTAAACGCTCTGCTACTAAATAGCGCTGCTCAACATCTGCCAGCGATGCTTGCAACGCAGCACTGATTTGAATTTTGCCAATTTGAATACCAGCAGTTTGAAACTGTTGAAAAACCGAGATTGGATTTTCATACTCGACAGCAAAATGACAAGTGTCGTAACAAATACGCACATGATTAAGTAAATGAGCCTCGGCAGTGTTTTGTGAAATTCCTAAATGTTTTGCTAAATCAGCACCGCCAATAGGTAGCAAATACTTATGAAAATAATCAACTACTTCGGTAGCATTTTCAATTAACCCATCTGGTTCTGGTTCCAAATCCAGGTGTAATAGTTTTCCTTCCTCAGCATAAATCCGTACCATTTGAGCCACAACCCGTGCTATTTGGAGACTAGCACTCTCCATCGCCGATGCTTGTAAAAGTTGGTTTCCTTTAAACCAAGGTTTATAAGATAAAGGTAGCGTAGAAATGCTACCTTCCATATCATCTAGTAAAAGTTCTGCAAGGATATTAGTTAGTTGTATTGTGTAGTCTAAGCGCTCTTGTGTTAACCAATCTGGTGCATAAACCTGGTCTTTTACTACTTGTCCATGAAATTGCCCATAGGGAAAGCCATTCAAGGTAAACACATAGAGGTCTTGGGCGCTCAACCATGACTGAAAGTGAGTTAAAGTATTTCCTTGCAGTAGTTGTCTAGCTGCAACCTCTGCTAACCGCAACCCAATACCGAAAGGTTGATTTGGTGCTAATCGGGTTTTGAGAGAGGGAATATACTGCTTTAAGTTGGCAAAGACATCATCCCAGTTTTCACCGGGATGAATATTTGTGCAATAGGTTAAGTGAAAATTGTGGTTAGTTTCTATTTTCATCTAACTTGAAGATAGGGAGTAGGGAGTGGGGAGTAGGGAGTAGGGGAAGAGAGATTTTCGTCTCTAAATTCGTCTTCATACAACAGGGATATTGCTTGCCTGTACAAAGATATATCTACCTCATGAACCTCTATTCCTTCCCCTACACCTTGCAATAGCATCAAAGTTAATTCTCCACCCAAGTGTTCCCGAAATTCGGTCAAACCCTGGAATATACAACGAGGATGCCCTAGTTGGGATGATTTCTCAGTCAGTTCTGGAACGTACAATCTAAAACCTAGTGTTGATAGTGTCTTTAATATACGCCGCCACTCTGAGCGAGAAAGCAATCCTTTGAGGTAGGAATAGGTGCTATCCAAAGCAATACCGATCGCAACTGCTTCTCCATGTCGCAAGTTATAATCTGTCAGTTGCTCTAGTTTATGCGCTGCCCAATGACCAAAATCTAAAGGGCGAGATGAACCCATTTCAAAAGAATCACCACTAGTAGCAATATGATCTAAGTGTAGTTGGGCACATCGATAAATCAGCTGTTGCATACTGTCCATATCATGACAGGCAAGCGCTGCACTGCGATCGCAGATAAAATCGAAGAAACGAGCATCTTTGATTAGCGCCACTTTAAGCGCCTCAGCAATTCCCGAACGCCAGTCACGGTCTTCTAGAGTAGTCAAGAAAGCAGAGTCATTGATAACTGCATAAGGCGGGGCAAAAGTGCCGAGAAAATTCTTTTTACCAAAGGCATTGATGCCATTTTTTACTCCTACACCAGAATCATTTTGCGCCAGCACAGTAGTAGGAATACGGATAAGACGAATACCTCGGTGAGCAGTTGCCGCAGCGTATCCACCCAAGTCTAATACAGCACCACCCCCAACCGCTAACAGGTAGGAATGACGACATAATCCCGTTGTTTCAATGAGTTGGTGAATTTGCTCTACTAACTTAGGGTTATTCTTCGCAGCTTCTCCTGCGGGAACTATTATCGGCTCTGCGGCGAGTGTAAGTATTTCGGCATAAAATTGACTATACGCTGTTATTTGTTGCAACAGTTCTGGCCAGAATAGTAATAATCCCGCATCTACTACAGCGATTACTTTTTTTGGTTTTGCCTCTTTATCTGCTGTAATTATTTGCGCTAATGTGCGATTTTTGAGATTAAATAGATTATTAGTGAAGTGAATATCGTAGTGAAATGTAACTGAGATATTTTGAGAAATTGGTTGCAAATTTAATGCAGTTTTTTTGTTGATGTTGGTGAGCATTTTTTGTTGATGTAGCAGTCCTATTTGGTGGTTTGATAAATTAAACTTTATTTACATTTGCAGGTGTCTTCGTCCGATGGATATTTTTAACTGAACTATATTGGTCTGGATAAGATTTATTGATTTTTTCTTGAAAACAGCTTTGAGTAGTTTCAAATTCCGCAATTAATGCGGCTCGGTCTTTGTTTGCTACCATCTTTGCCAAACGACTATAAGTATTAGCTAAGGTATAAATTGCCTGACATCTCTCTTCTGTAGCTAGCATAATATCAACGCATAGATGGGGGCTTTGAGAAAATAGGCGTTTGAGGATATCAATTTCTTGACGATAGCTTGGGGTTGACATTGTTAAGCTGCTTTCTATATCGATTCCAGATTGTGTTAAGAAAACACCAAGACTAAATCGATAAAAATGTTGGGTTGCTTGAATCACTACCATCATTTGGTCGTGTTCTTCAGGCGTACAGAAGATGATTTCTCCACCTTGATTTTGCATAAAGTCTAATAACCATTGGAACGAATTATCATTTCGTCCTGAACATACTATTACTTTTTGTCCTAAGAAGGATTTGATACTTGGCCCAAACATGGGATGTAAACCCATTACAGCACCTGAATGGTATTCCAACATCGCTTGAGTTGGCTGAGTTTTGATACTTGTGATGTCACATAAAGCTGTTGTTGGGGCAAGGTATTTAGCTGCGCGTTTGATAACATCAACTGTATACTCAATGGGAACAGATACTAAGACTAATTCTGCTTTTCCCAGAAGTTGTTCTGCATACTGCCAGTCTTCTTGTTCAAGAATACTAACTTGATGACCGACTGCTGAAAGTTGCTCTTTGAATAATCTTCCCATTCTGCCATGTCCACCAATAATGGTGATTTGTCGCGGTCTGAGGTGATTTGTTGTAGACTTAGTGGTTAATTTAGGAAAAGCCATATCAGTATTCGTAATTCGTAATGACGCGACGCTCCTGCGTCGCTAACGCTTCGCTAACGCTTCGCTATCGAGGACTCGCTACCGCTGCGCTAACGTAATTCGTAATTAAGTCACAGCAAAGATTTGCGCTAGTAACATTGAAATCGGCAGGAGAATCAAGACTAGTAACCCGTATGATAATCCTGCAAAACCCGCAGCCACAGCGGTATCTAAAACAATTAGTGACAATACGCCAGCCTTGACGGCGATGCGAATTTTTTCTGGAGTAGGTTGGCGTACAGCTTGCATAAAAGGCAATAAAACTCGAATAGCTAACAAAATTAAGAATGGTAATGCTGTGAAGACTTGATAGTTTGCTAACACCCCTAACCCTAAAAGTCCGGCAATTACTGCCACAATCAATAACAATGCTATTAGACCATTACTTTGCTTGGACACATGTACTTCACCCCGACTCAGAGTAGTGATAGCAGCAATGTAAACCATGGGAATCAAAGCCAAAAACCAGTATTCTCCCACCATTGTTGATGAGACACTCACGCCCAGTAATAAGTTACCACCACGGCAAACACCCATATTGATTGGGCCAAAAATCGGGTGATGCTTCCCTAAAGCATCGTATAATAAGGCAGTTGTTGCGATCGCAAAAGCCAAACTAGCACTTAACCACGAAACTTGAGCTGCTGCCATTATCCCTACACCTAACAGCAAACCTCCCAATAAAATTGCTCCCCAACGAGATGCCCTACCACTAGGAATAGGTCTTTCTGGTCGTTCTTGGGCGTCTAGTTCAGCATCAAATACATCATTAAATACGATTCCACCACCATATAAACCAGTGGTAGCTAACAGCAACCATGCCAACGGTAAAAGATTCACTTGGCTTTGTGAAGCCGCAAAGCCAGCCAAGATATCTGCCCAAGCAGTGATAATATTGGCAGGACGCATCAATTGCAGATATGCCCAGAAGCGATGAAGATTGAAAGTTACAGTGTTCATCTTGATTTACTTACTCAATTAATGCGTATTTGCGGTGTGACTCTACCAATGGTTGTTGTCCACGCAGCACGGAGTTATCATTAAACAACTGTCGTTGGTCAATAGGAGAAGGATTGAGCCAGTCTGACTCTTGCATTTGACCACTTTGACCATAAGCTAAAAGAGCATTTTGATAACAAACTGCTTGCACAGCAATTTGAGATATGCCGCACTCCAACATTAATTGGGCAGTCTTGGGTACAGCCAAAGGATCGCTAACACCCCAATCAGCACTACTATCTACAATGATGCGACTACTGCCATATTGGCGTACAATCTCTACCATACGAGCATTGCCCATTTTGGTATGGGGATAAATTGTGAATGCTGCCCAAAAACCCCGCTCTAAAACTTCTGCAACTGTCTCTTCATTGTTATGGTCTACAATTACTTGTGATGGCTCTAACCCATGCTCAATGCAGACATCCATACTGCGACTCGTACCCGCTTTTTTATCGCGGTGCGGTGTATGAATCATTACTAGCATATTTAGTGTTTTTGCCAACTCTAGCTGAAGACGGAAGTATTTGTCTTCCGCTGGTGTCATATCATCGTAGCCGATTTCACCAATAGCAACTACACCTTCTTTACAGACATATAAAGGCAACAGTTCCATCACTTGTTCTGCTAAGGCTTCGTTATTAGCTTCTTTAGAGTTTAAGCCAATTGTGCAGTAATGTTTGATACCAAATTGAGCAGCCCGGAATCTTTCCCAACCAACCAAACTACTAAAATAATCTTGGAAAGAACCAACATTAGTGCGGGGTTGTCCTAGCCAAAATGCAGGCTCAATCACAGCTACAATACCCGAACTCTGCATCCTCTGATAATCATCAGTAGTGCGCGAACTCATATGAACGTGGGGGTCAATAAACATCATTTTTATACTCTTTGCGCCTCTGTGCGGCAGTCGCTACAACGGGGGGAACCCCGACGCGAGTTGTTCATGGGGGAAACCACGCCACTCCCCTCAAGTCGGGAAACCCGCCCACGGGGGTGGCTCCCCAAGACCACACTCGCTCCGCAACGCGCTGCCTTGTCTCTGCGTGGATAAATCATCCATAAATTGACTCACCAAAGGCCAAATTTCATTAGGTACACAACGGTGAGCGCTATAACGTTCGCGAGCATAATCAATCAACATCCTGGCTAACTCAGGGTTAGCGCGCTCTCTTATACCTTGAATTAAATCTAAAGGACTGCCCACAAACAAAGCTTTTAGTACCATCTGGTTCCATGCCAGAGTATCAAAATACTGAGCTGGATAAGAATTTCGCAAAGCAATAGCATTAAAAACTACTGTCATATTGCTGCGAACTCCCTCAGCAGCTAGTTTTTGCAACTTTTCTGGATGAGATAATAAAGGTAAGGCTTGATATAACGCTACTAATTCCCCAACATCAGCAGCTGTAAATACTCGTTCTAAAGTATATACGTATTTATCTGCATCATCTTGTGGCAAAGCTAATACTAGTAAGGTACGAGCAGCCTGCTCTACATGCCAATGAATAGGAAACCACCCTGTTTGCATTGTCGAAGCTGCTTGTAAATCTTCAGGGGTTAGCTCTAGCCGATTTTTCCCCGTATAACGAGGTACTGCACTGAAAGCAGTAAAGAAAATTTGCACACTAACACCACTGCTGATTTCCTGCCTTTTTTCGTCTAGCCAGTTGCAGGTTTCTTGAGTAACTTGCTGTGCAACCCACTCATACAGAAGGTTAACAATATTTGTTGGTTTAAAATCAATGACACTAGACATAATTTTGATCAACGGTTGACGTTTAAGTGTTGACTGCTAACCATTAACAGTCAACAACTTTGGATGTGTTTTAGCTCATTTGTTTTTTTCTACCGCTTTTTTGCAATTTGATAATAGTAGCCCCTACTCCGAATAATGCTGTACCTAATATAGAAGTTGGTTCAGGCACTTCTTTACTTCTACCCTCTATCTTTAATACCTGGACGCGACCTTGGAAGAAATCGCCCACATAAAGCTTTCCATCCTCATATTTGGTACCACCAGTCCAGTTAAATGTACCTGGTGTGAGGTCGAGAGGTTCGCCAAAAGGTGGTTCACCTAAAGCAGGTGCTGGTGCAGCAGCAGGTTTACCAAATGCTGTTAAAAATTTACCGTCTTTATTAAAAACCTGGACGCGGCTATTGATAGAATCAGCCACATAGATATTTTCATACTCGTCTACCTCAATACCAATTGGCTGATTAAACTGTCCAGGCTCGCTACCAGCACTACCAAAAGTTAACAAAGGATTACCTTTTGGGTCGAGTACTTGAACACGGTTATTAAACTGGTCAGCTACAAAGAAATTGCCACTGACTGGTGAAATTCTGACGCCTGCGGGCCCTTGGAACTGTCCAGGCTCTGTACCATTGCCGCCAATGCTACCAATTAGCTCGCCATTCTTGGTGTATTTATTGATTTTATCGCCGCTAAAATCACCTACATACACATTGCCAGTTTTGTCAAATGTTATACCAGATGGCCCAAAGAAAGCTCTACCGGGTATAAGTTTGCCAAAAGAACCAAATGATTTGATGTACTTACCTTGAGGATCAAAGACATTGACACGGTTGTTAAAAACGTCACCTACATACAGATTCTTAGTAACCGGGTCAATTTCTAGAGCTGCTGGTTCGTCAAATTCTCCGGGCCCTTTGCCGCCCTTACCAATTGCTCTGAGATAGTCACCTTGAGAGTCAAATACCTCAACCTTATTACCAATGTCAGGGTTAAAACTACCGTCTGGATTAAGACCACGACCATTACTTACTAGGACATTTCCAGCGTCATCTACTGTGATGCCTTGAGGAACAAACAGCTGTCCTGAGCCGAAGCCAGGGCTACCAATACTACGCTCGTATTTTAAACTTAAAGACCAAGCTGGGGCAGATGTAGCTAATCCCATCAATCCAGTACCGACAATAGCAATTGACAGATTTTTTACTAATCTCATGAGTTTTAAGTGCTGGTTGTATGAGTTATACTCTCGCAAACTAATTTCGTTCTCAGTCCCAGTTTGGGAACTTTAGTCCTTGTAGTCAGCACTTAAGTGCTGACTACAAACTGGGCAATTTTGGGTTAATCAAGTACTGTTCTAAACAGTTTCTGCTTCCGTTAATTGTTTGCTACGTTTATGCTTTTGCCTTAAAGTTGCACCGAAAGCAACAGCTGTGAGAGTACCCAGTATGGTTACAGGTTCTGGAACTGGCTCGATATCCACTCGCACAACCTCTCCTAGTTTTGGGCCAACACCACGATTAGTGATATAAATTTTGCCGTCAGGGCCAATGTCAATTCCATCAGCCGAATCTAACCCTTCACCAGCAGCAACAATTACTGTACGAGTGCCATCAGGAGCAATTTGAATCAGAGAACCAGGTAGATTTGTGATATCGCCGCCCAACTGAGAGGTATCGCTAAACTGTAAAACTAACAAATTACCTTCCTCATCAAAGGTCAGGTCGGTGATGTGCGTAAACCCATCTAGAAAAACCTCTGGTTTTCCATCCTCACCAATGCGGAAGATCCGCGATTTATCTTCTGGATAAGGAAAACCTGTATATTCACCAACGTATAAAGCTCCATCGGGGCCAATCGTGCCACCTGTCGGTACTGATTGAACCCCTATTTTTCCTCCTGGAAGCACATCTACTAACCCTGGTGGGATCTCTTGCCCTGGTGGCGCGGGTGGCAATTCTGAGGCACTAATAATATTTTTAGGGATTGCGATCGCTTCTGATTCACTTCCATCAAGTTTAATTTTATAAGCAGCGTTTCCACCCCCATCAACAACATAAGCACTATTGCCGCTAATTGTCAAATCATAGGGATTGGTAACTACATCCCCACCATCTGGATTATTAATGATTTCATACTTGGCAAAGTCGAAAACACTATTGAGAGATCCGCTGTTCAAGTCAACTTTATACAGTTGTCCTAACAGTGGGGTATTCAAAACTTTATCGGGTTTAGATGGCGGGAAAGTCACAAGTTGTGTTTCTGGAATCGGGTATTTAGAACCAAGTTCCAGCGTTGCTTGATCACGGTTTCCTGGATAACCAGCAAACCCAGTCAACAGATAAGCATTTCCCAGTGAGTCGAATTGTAAGTCTTGAATACCGGCTCCTTGGTTGCCGGTGGGTTGTTCTGCTAGTGATTGAAAGTTTGTGAGTATACGCTTTTTAGTACCATCTGGTGTCACTTTAACCAGTGAACCACTATTACCCGCACAGATAGGTTGAAATAGTGTACTCGGAGATGGTTGACAATTCCCGTTTCCACCAATACCCGGCTCTGCTACATAAAGAGTTCCATCGGGGCCAAAGCTAACAGCTCGCGCATTACTGATTCCATCGACAATAGTCGTTAGCGATGCAGCTTCTGCGGTTGACGTTCCACAAATAGCGGCAAAACAAACTGATGTAAGAATAAATGACTGAAGTTTCATACCTTTTGAGATTGAAATTTGGTAATTTGTGGAAGTTTTGACAATTTTAAATAGGAAAAACTATTCCCTGTTAAGCGTTAAGCGTTCCCTCCTTTTGGTATGTAGCTCATCCCGCGATCAAAGGATTGCAAATTACCAGCTTTCGCTTCAAGCATACGTTTAATATTCATGCTCTCAGCCCCAAAATCCTCAATTTTAAGTTTGCCGTGAGTGAGAGATTCATCTGTTTTCCAGAATGTAATCCGATGCAATATAAAACCAGGAGCTTCAGAATCACCAAAAGCATAAGAAGTAGGAATTAATAGTGCTATGGAGCGCTGATAAAATTCGTAGTCTGGATAAAAATATTCTTGTTCAAGTAAGTAATATTTACTTAAAGTATGGAGCCGGAAAGAAATTTTTACTTTTTGGTCGTACTCGTCTTTAAATTCACCAGAATCAGAATTAATCTCACCAGATGGTCTGATTAAATGTGCCCACTCATCTATATTTTGGAGATTTGACAAATATTTGATGCCAATTTCGACAGGGGCATCAACATAAATTGTGTCGGTATCAATTAAGTAGCGCCCTTTGGCTGCGGTGGTGTGGCCTACTTTACGTTCCAAAATGGCTTTGAGTGAACGGCATTCAGAAGTATGTACAGTATGAATTCCCTGCATAATCATCTGGGTTTGTCGCTTTGGGTCAACAAAACTTAGCCAGTGAAAGTACACACCTTCTTCATTTGTTCCAGGCTCAATGTAGTCGGGAGGAAACAGCAATACAGGGTAGACCTGAAAATATTTTTGATACTCAAATCCACAGTGCCACTCAATGCCATAAAAAAGTGCGCTTTCTAGTTTTTTGACATGATAATAAAGATTGCTATGATAACCAGAGGCTGTCCCTAGCCAAGTATCTTCATCAATTTGCTCTTTCATTCGGCTAAAGAGTGTCCAATCATCTAAGTTTTTTAAGCTGCAAAGATAATCGAAAGCACTCTTTGGTGAAGTAG
Organism: Desmonostoc vinosum; assembly: GCF_059505385.1. Taxonomy (NCBI): domain Bacteria; kingdom Bacillati; phylum Cyanobacteriota; class Cyanophyceae; order Nostocales; family Nostocaceae; genus Desmonostoc; species Desmonostoc vinosum. The sequence goes on along the minus strand of NZ_JCACKM010000062.1, from coordinate 29,400 downwards.
CAATATAAGCTGATGTTGCAAATGTATTTTTTTCCATTATTCACTCATTCACTTAATATCTAGAAAGCAGCTTAGTGCTTAAAAAGCCTGAAACTATTACTGAGTAATAACTATGAACAATTAAGCCGCGATCGCTTTATTCATATTTAACTTAGCCTGACTAATTCTTGCTTCCGCTACTTGCTGAGCAGCATCATTAGTGGTAATGTTCTGCTGTTTAGCTATGTTGAAAATTGTCATCAACGTATGATAAATATTATCTACTTGCTTAAAAGCTTTTTCTTCGTTGTAACCTATCATCTCGTTGTAGACGTTAATGATTCCCCCAGCATTAATTACATAATCAGGGCAGTAAAGAATTCCTTTTTTAACAAGCATGTGGCTATGGATTTGCTCATTCCATAATTGATTATTGGCAGCACCTGCAATAATTGTAGTTTGCATTAAAGGAATTGTTTCGTCATTAATAATCCCTCCTAACGCACAAGGAGCAAATACATCTACATTCACAGAGTAAATTTGATCTGGTTCTACTACAGTTGCACCAAAAAGCCGTTTTACTTCTTCTGCTTTTTTGTTATCAACATCAGTTACAAAAAGTTGAATTCCCTGCTCATGTAAATGCTGACAGAGGTTTTTACCTACGTTTCCTAAACCTTGAACAGCAACTTTCATTCCCTCAAGTCTTTGGGTTTTCCAACGGAATTCTACAGCGGCTTTAATTCCTAAAAAGACTCCTAAAGCTGTGATGGGTGCAGGGCCGCCAGACTTCTCTTCTACACCGACTACATATTTTGTTTCTTGGCTAATAGTTCGCACATCTTGCGGAGTGATATTTACATCCTGACCCGTAATAAAACGCCCATTGAGTCTTTCTATAAAACTTCCATAGGCTCTTAACATGTCGTCTGTTTTATCTTTTGGATTAGCGATAATCACTGCTTTTCCGCCACCGACTGGAATGTTAGCACAAGCAGCTTTATAAGTCATACCACGACTCAAACGTAGAGCATCTCTTAAAGCTGCTTCTTCGTTGGGATAAGGAAAGAGTCTGGTCGCTCCCATCGCGGGCCCTAAGCTAGTGTCATGGATCGCAATTATTGCTTTGATATCTGGGTTTTTTCCATGACAGTAGAGAACTTGTTCGTGACCCATTTCTCTAACGGTTTCAAATAGGTGCATTGTGGTTTCTCGATGTTGGGGACTGGGGATTGGGGACTGGGGATTGGGAATGGGGGGTGGGCTTCTCCTGTCGGAGACGCTGCGCGAACGACTTCGCTCAGCCCACGGGGAGTGGGGAATTGTTATTGATTATTCTTCGCATCCCCGCGTCCCCTCATCCCTCTCCACGTGTAAGTCAGACCAAAGGAAACGAAACTGGTTTGACAGAGTTTTTCGGTAAAGTTGCTTTGACTCCTTGTGCTGCCAAACTCTTATTGCGTCCACCGGAAGGTGCAGGTATGTCGGGGTCAATCACAACATCAACTACGAAAGGAACTGTTGAGGCGATCGCCTGTTCTAGTGCTGCTTCTAGATCTGATTCTCTAAAAACTCCTACACCATCTGCTCCCATAGCACGAGCAATCATGGCAAAGTTTGTAGTTGGAATCTCTGCATCTGCTCCTTTTAATCCCAAAACTTTCATCCCTTGGTGGCACATATTGTAACGAGCATCGTTGAGGACAATCCAAACGGCAGGAATTTTGTATTTTACGGCTGTGCTGATTTCGTTGTTCATCAACATTGCCCCATCCCCGACAATGGCTACAGCTTTACCTTGACGTGCTTGTGCCGCTCCTACAACACCTGTAACGGTGTGCCCCATCGCCCCAACTCCAGTACTGACTCGGTAACGATGGGGTTGGTTAAATCGCAACAGATGAGTTGACCAAGTAAAGGAATTACCACACTCTGCCATAACGATCGCATCGCTACCCTCAACGATGATCTTTTGAATTGCTATCATCAATACTTCTGGTCGCACTGGATAATCCGTTGCTGGTTCAATGGGTTTGCGTTCTGGACGAGGTAATAATGAAGTTGCAAAGTTAAAATTCCCCGCGTCCGCGCGTTCCTGTGTCTTTGTGTCAGCAGAAGGATTATCCGGTAGGTACTGTAATAGTTCTTGTAGATAGGTTTTGATGTCAGAGTGAATTGGGAAGGTTTCGGCATAGAAATATGCTACTCCCGGTACTTCTGGATCAATATCTACATGTACAAAGCCCTTGGGAGGAACCATCAACGGACTCCAAAAAGAAGTTGGTTCACCAAGGCGGGTTCCGAGGACAAGCGTCCGGGCGGGAGGTTGTTCCATATATGTGAATACGGAAGCATCACCACCTAAACCTGTGACTCCGACAAACTGGGGATGATCTTCGGGAAATATACCTTTACCACGGGGTGAACACATCACCGCAGCACCAGTTTTTTCCACAAGTTGGCGGATTTCTGCTGCTGCGTCACGGGCACCAAAACCAACCCAGACGGCGAATGGTTCACCAAAGAGTAACTGTGCAGATTTGGCTATCGCTTCTTTTTGGGCTGTGATTCGATAACTAGGAACTTTTAGTTGAGGCAGAGATATATCTTCGACTAGACTTGTTTGCACAGCGGTGGGAATGCTGATATGAGCTACAAATCCCCCTGGTTGTGCTAAGCCAAGTGCCAGTTTACGAAAAATTTGCGGGAGTTGAGCAGCAGATTCAACAGTGATTGCATAGTTGAACAATGCTCCTGTGGTAAATATACCGCCACTGGGTAATGTGTAGGTGCTAGTTTCTTGGATTGCCCAACGTCCACGTTGCGCTGCTGAGGTGCAAGCTGACAACATAATCACCTTTGCACCTTCACCACGGGCAGCAAATAATCCGGTGAGGGCGTTGGTAATACCTGGGCCTGCTGTGGTAAATACAACGGTGGGGCGATCGCTAGCAAAGTATGCTTCGACTGCTGCAAAGGCAGCTCCTGCTTCATGGCGAAAGTTCAATACTTGTATGGTGCTATTTGAGAGTGCATTCCAAAGACTAGCCATTGCACCTCCTGCAACGCCAAAAGCATTGCATATTCCGAGGCTCGCTAACATCTGCACTACTATATCGGCAACCGATAGCGTTGTAGCTATTTCATTGGATAAGCAAGGCTGAACTTTGGCGTTATCAACTAACTCATCAACTGCAATTTCTACGTATTGATTGCTATCTGGAAGTTCCTTGTATGGTTCAGAAGTGACTATGGGAGAGTTGGAAGCAGTATAATTTTGACTCATTGCTTTCACTTAATTTCAAATATTTCTACAAGGCTCTTTTATTTACATTTAAATCTCGGTAGTATATAAAATAATTTAGATTTATTGCCTTTCTTAGGTTGATAACCTAGCTAAACAGCGGTTAGGAGGAGTTGCTGCTAAGTTTCGCTGTTCACCCTAGTGAAAAAGCTTGGAAAAAATTAAGATTTTTAGAAAAGACTGCGCCTATGGAAACCAGAATAAGGGAGTCCAAGCTTTACATACAATGAAAAATCTTTTGATGAGGTTATCTATTTTTTCGTTTTTGTCTCACTAACTACATTACCCACTTAGCTAAAGTAGGAGATCAATAGTTTGTAGTAGCTAGCTTGCTGGTAATCTGGAGACAAGATTAGCTGTGTAGTGTCACTGTTTAAAACTTTTATCCTATTTGGTAGCTAGTTGGTAAATTGTAGAAAATTTCTTAACAAAATTTATCTCTTAAGACAGATGAATTAAAGGAAACAGGAAACAAGAAACAGCGACAGTGACTGGATTGGGAGGGGATTTGACCCTCGCAATCACATTTCCTCTTAAAAAGGAGGCTGATTCGACTAAGGAACGAGGGAACAGAAGTCTACTGTTGCCTGTTAAGCGTTCCCTGTCCCTTGCAAGGCAAGTCTCGGTGAATGTGAAAACCTGTATCAAAGCGAAATTTAAATGTATATCTTGTGACAGATGAATATTCAGATTCTTCTGTAGTTAAATTCCTGAGTGAACAGTTAAGAAAAGTTAAGCTATTATAAATAGGTAAAAACTTACACAAGATATGATGAAAAAATCCACTAGCACTGAACTTATTTAATACTGAAGATATTCACTGTAACGAAACCAAGCTCAAATCCACGGTATGAGCCACAGTTAATAAATCAAACAACAGAGGCAAAAATAGCCTACTCAAGATTTGAAAAATCTTAATTATTAGTTCATAGATGGCTGTAGTACCGACTTGCGATCAGGAGTGAGGATATGGATGCCAACGAATATACGTTAGTTCAATCTGACTCTCAAACAGAGCCACAGTCAGAAGTAGGATTAAAGTTTGCTCATTTTTTAATTAACCAAACCGCGGATGCTGCCTTCTGTTTAGGAGCGAACGCGCAGTTTCTTTATGTCAACGATGCAACTTGCAAAATCACTGAATATTCTTGTGAAGAATTGCTTTCGATGACATTAAAAGATGTAGATATAGACTTTTCGCTACATAATTTCTCAGATATTACATCGCAGGATTCTATTATATATAAATCTCGTTATCGGACGAAGAAAGGTCGGGTATTTCTAGTAGAAATATCTATGACATCCTTAGAAGACCAAGGTAAAAAATATAGTTGTGTCTTCGTTCGCGATCGCACTAATGAAATGGTAGAGTTGAGCGTACAAAAATGGATTGATGAATTAAGAGATGCTAAAGCCAACTTACAACAAGAAGTTACTCAATTAAAAAAAAAGGAAGTAGAGCTAGAAAGATCCCTATCTATATTTCATTCAACTTTGGAATCTACTACCATCGGCATTGTTGCAGTGAACTTTGAGGGAGATATTCTCAGCTTTAATCAGCAATTTATCGATATGTGGCAGATCCCAGAAACATTGACTCTATCTAAAAGATGTCCTATATGTAGAGCCTTCTTTGAAGAACAATTAAAAGATCCAGAAGCTTTTAATCGGCTTGTTTGGGAAGTTTCTAGTCAATCTGATTTTGAGAGCTATGATATTCTTGAATTGAAAGACGGGAGAATTTTTGCACATTACTCTAAACCTCAATGGCTGGATAAGAAAATTATTGGTAGAGTATGGAGCATTTGGGATATTACTGAATCTAAACGAACTGAAGAAGCACTAAGATTAAGCGAGGCTAGATTTCGGGCTTTAGCAGAAACGACCGATGTTAGTACTTTCTTAATTCAAGGTACACGGCTTTGTTACGTTAATCCAGCAGTAACGATACTCACAGGCTATACAACAAAAGAACTGCTAACTGGCTTTGATATCCGCCAGTTAATTAAGAGTAAAAAACGTAGACAAGTGAGTGATTCGGGTAACTCAGCTAACTTTGAATATCAAGAGATCAAGATCCTAACAAAAAATGGTAAAGAACGTTGGCTAGCTTGTGCAGTTGCAATACTTGATGGAGTGCTTGATTTTGGAGGAAAGAGTGTTGAGCTAATTGCAGGGATTGATATCACTGATTACAAGTACGCAGAAACAGAACTGAACCAGGCTTTAGAACAAGCAAAAGAACTAGGTGAATTGAGAGCGCGTTTCCTTTCTATGGTCTGTCATCAGTTTCGCAATCCGTTGAATGTTGTTTCATTTTCTAGTAGCTTACTGAAAAGAAATATCAATGATCAAATGGCAGAAACTATAAGACCATTACTTGATGGCATTCAAATAGCCGTTGAACAGCTTAGCCAGATGTTAGATGATATTTTGTTTTACGCTAAAGCAGAGGCAGCAAAACTACAATTTGAGCCAAGACCACTGGAATTAGTTCAGTTTTGCAAGAATTTGGTGGCACAAGTGCAAATAAGTAGCAGCCAGAATCCAATAAATTTTCTCACTCAAACTAGTTACTTTGTAGCCTTAGTAGATCCAAAACTATTTGAGTTTATTCTGAAGAACTTGCTCGATAATGCAGTTAAATATTCTCCAGTTCAGAGTTCGGTTGATCTGACACTTGCTTGTGAAAATGGGGAAATAATTTTTCAGGTCAAAGATCGGGGTATTGGGATTCCAATAAAAGACCAACAAAGGCTATTTGAAGCATTTTATCGCGGTAGTAATAGCAATGGTATATCCGGCACTGGATTGGGTTTATCGATTGTTAAAACCCTTGTAGATTTGCATGGTGGTCAAGTTACTGTGGAAAGTGAAGAAGGTAAGGGGACTACGTTTAGTGTAATCCTGCGGTCAGTTAAGAAAAACTCTGTCAATTCTCAGTTATAGGTATTGATTTGGAAATCAATATTCATAACTTTATGGAAAAAAATAATCTCGTTGTAACTTAATAGTCTGCATTGAGTTTAGTAGATATTCCTTACCAAAAAATTAGCGACAGAAAAATGACGTACCAATTCTCGAAAAAAATTCTCGTAGTTGAAGATGATACCATCACCCGTAATCTTTTTTTAAAAAGTCTTGAAGCTGAAGGTTTTGAGATGATAGGTGCTGAAAACGGTATTGTTGGTATCCAGCAAGCACAAGAGCATTTACCAGACCTCGTGATTTGCGATATTATGATGCCTGATATGGATGGTTATAGTGTTCTGGCTGTGCTGAGTCAAGATCCGGTCACAGCTGTGATTCCCTTCATTTTTCTCACTGGTAGCGATACTAGAGCAGATGTTCGCAAAGCTATGGAGTTGGGAGCGGATGATTATTTGACTAAACCTTCTACAATAGAAGAATTACTCAGAGCGATCGCTATTCGATTACGAAAACAAGCGATTCTTCAACACTGGTGTATGAATAAACTTGAGCAGACTGCAAAGTCAGTATCTACTGATAAGACTCTATCAGTCACCACTCCTAAGTCAATCTTTCCCTGCGTTCCCCAATTAAAAGAAGTTTTCGACTTTATAGAAGCTAACTATCATCAAGGAATTACTCTGTGTGATGTAGCTCAAGCGGTTGGTTACTCACCTGCTTACTTAACCAACCGAGTTGCAAGACAGACAGGAGAAACTGTTAACAATTGGATTGTCAAACGCCGCATGGCAGGCGCTCGTTTTTTGCTGCAAAATCACAATCAAACAATCGAAGAAATTGCAAAAGCATTGGGCTATCAAAATGTCTGTCACTTCTCCCGCCAATTTCGTCAACATCATGGTTTACCTCCCCATACTTGGCGCAAAGAACATCAAGTAATTGAGTCACAAATCAACACTAAAATGCTCACTCTTCAATCGAATTTGGTCTAGCCACTATTGAACGTCTTTTTCCCATCTCATATTTTCCATCTTGATTGCACTATTTTAAGGCTTGGCACGCCGCTGCTGGACTGACACAGCTAAAGTAATACATTAGATGTAGGTTGGGTTATAGCTTGCTTAAGCGTAGGGGTACGAAGTGAAACCCAACCACTATTAACCAGTTTCGTGGGTTTAAGTCCCCCAGTTCTATAATCGGCAAGTTTTGTGTTGGGGTCTTTAATTACGAATTACGAATTATTTAATCTTGCAATGCCCTTAGTTTGGCTATCCCTGGCCAGATCATCGCCACCGCAACCACCACAACAATTGTGCCAATTCCACCACCCACAACAGATATCACCGGGCCAAATAGGGCAGCGGTTAAACCCGATTCAAACCCACCCAATTCATTAGAAGCACTGATAAACACACTGTTAATGGCAGCCACTCGACCACGTAAATGATCTGGTGTTCTAATTTGAACTAAGGTGTGGCGAATCACAACGCTAATACTATCTAGTGCCCCACTCAGGACTAACATTAACAGTGACAGCCAAAACCAATGCGAAAGCCCAAAGATGATTGTGACAACACCAAAGCCAACCACCGACCAAAGTAAGGCTGGCCCAGCATTACGTAAAGGTGGCAAGTATGCTAGTACGATCGCCATAAATAAAGCACCAATGGAAGGGGCTGCTTGTAGATAGCCCAATTCTACTGGCCCCACATGCAAAATATCTTTGGCGAAGATGGGTAATAGCGCGATCGCACCCCCCAATAAAACGGCAAACATATCTAGGGTAATTGCTGCAAGAATCAGCTGGTTTTGCCAAACAAATTTAGCACCAGCCCAGAGTACTGTAAGGGAGAGTGGCTCTTGGGAACGAGTTGTTTTTTTCCCAGCGATCGCAGCTATTAATATCAAACAGAGAAATGAGGCGATCGCCGCTAGTACGTATACTCCCGTAGCACTTCCCAACAAAGCGATACCAAATCCCCCTAAAGCCGGGCCAACTACTGAGGCTAACTGAAAGCTGCTACTGTTCCATGTGGCAGCATTCGTAAAAGCGCTGATAGGTATTAATTGCCACATTAAAGCATCGCTAGCAGGCTTTAAAAAAGCCCTGGCAATACCTGTTAATACTAAACAGGCGTAGATAAAGATAACTGCTCCTTTAGTCCAAGAAAGTATCGCCAAAGCTAAGGAACATAAGGCTAAGAGCAAGATTGACAGCAACATCGTCAATTTGCGATCATTGCGATCGGCTACATGGCCAGCAATCAAGGTGAGGGCAATCATCGGTAGGACTTGGGCTAGCCCAACAACACCCAACACCAAGGCTGAGCCAGTACGCTCATAAAGTTCCCAGCCAATGGCTACAGTCTGCATTTGTGAGCCGATGAACAGGAGTACACGCCCGATACTAAATAATCTATAATCTCGAAACCGCAGAGCTGCAAAGGGGTCGTGTTGTACAGATTCACTGTTGAGGCGGTTTAAGTTCCGTTTGCTCGAAGACATTTTTTATTAGAGCTAACCCTTCTTCAATATTGGAGATTTGTTCTTCTGTGAGACCATCCAAAAGTTTGGCAATATGGGCGCGAGTTTGGTCTTGGGATTGCTTGAGTTGATGCTTTCCCTCTTCAGTTAAGTTGAGGATAATCCGCCGTCGTTCTTGCGGATGGTCACAGCGTTGTACTAAGTTGCGTTGTACTAGGCGTTCGGTTGTCGCTGAGGCTGTGGCACAGGTGACACCTAAATGATCTGCTAAGTCAGATAGTGAAGCACCTGGATGATGATTGAGAAACGCTAGCGATCGCAACTGAGGTATAGATAAAGCAGCGGCACTGTTAGCCCGCATATCCGCTCGAATAAATCGCATAACTAACGGAATTGTCTCCATTACTCTAGCAGCACATTCTTCGGAAGTTGTGCCTTGCGAAATTTTATCGAGCTTCATGGGCTATTCGTTCTCCTGATTACATTGCCACCCGTGGATAAAGTCTTCCACAGATTAAGGTCAAGCCTGTTAATGTTAACAAAAGAATTGTACAGTCCTAACCAAAGCCATAGATTTTCGTAGCCAGTGAGCAGAAAGGGCCTGGGGTACATAGCCGAGTAATTGCCTATCTGACAGGTCAATATTTTCCATAAGTCTTGTCATGAGTTTGATGCACTTCTTATATTTAGCTTGCCTAAATATTAGCTTCTCATATTTTCTCTGGAAGTCAAGAGTATGGGTGCAATTTATCTGAGAACAGCAATTAAATTTGCGGGGTTGCAAAATCCCCGACTTTTTGAAGAAGTTGGGAATCTGACCACCTTCACCGATTATTTTGTAAAAAACCTGCACTTCTCAGTAAGGAAGATGGGAATTGTAGGAGAATAAATCAAAATCAAGAGAAAAATTATGCAAATTAGTAAGGTTTGCTTTTCCAACCGTGAAGCGACGCTCTTTGCACAAGAAGTCAAAACACAGGTTGCAAATTATTTTGAAGTAACGGGTCGCTCACCAAAAGCTGATTTCCGAATGGTATTCAAGACAATTTTCTTTCTGGGGATTACCTACGGTAGCTATGCACTGATTTTGAGCAACCAATTTTCTGTATGGCAAATGCTCGCTCTGGCTGTATTAATGGGTGTAGGAATAGCGGGTATTGGCTTTTGTATTGCACATGATGCTCTACACGGAGCCTACTCGGTAAACCCACGGGTGAACAAATCCATCGGTTTTATTTTCGATCTGCTGGGTGCTAATGGACATATATGGAAAATCGCCCATAATACTATTCATCACACATACTCCAACATCCCCGGAGTCGATCAAGACCTGATGGTTTCGCCGCTCATCCGGTTTTCGTCGGTTACTCCCTTAAAACCTATTCACAAATATCAACATATCTATGCTTTTTTTGCATATAGCCTCGCCACACTCAATTGGCTTTTTATGAAGGATTTTCTTTGCTTTCAACTTCAAGATTTCGGGCCATGCAAAAACCTAGTACATTCCCGTGCTGAGGTCGTAAATCTGATTTGGACAAAGTTATTTGTTTATGGCTATACGATCGCAATTCCACTAATAGTTTTAGATGTAACCTGGTGGCAATTTCTCATCGGGTTTGTGGCCATGCACGTTACAGCAGGAATTATTCTCGGTGTAGTATTCCAGTTGGCGCACGTAGTTGAAGGACTGGAATTCCCTTTGCCAGATGAAAACGGCGCAATCGAGCATACATGGCTAGTTCATCAGATGGTAACTACAGCCAATTTCGCCCATGATAACCAATTATTATCTTGGTTCGTAGGTGGGTTAAATTACCAGATTGAGCATCACCTGTTCCCACAAGTATGCAGTGTTCACTATCCGGCAATCAGTCAGATTGTACGTGAGGTGGCTCAGAAACATGACGTACCTTACAACTATTTCCCAACATTTTTTGGTGCAATCCAATCGCACTATTCGATGTTAAAGAAGCTGGGTAATTCCGATTGATTTAGAAATGCTAGATGATAGCACTTCTGTAGTGATTATCTCCGACGCAGTTGAGGCCAAATTAGCAGACTATTGAGGATTAATATTAAAGCTGTGGACGATAAGGTGGCAATTCCTGTACCCACAATGCCAAAAAATTTCGTTAAAACTAGCAACAACGGTAAATAAACTCCCAAAATTGCGATCGCATTTACTTTGAAGGGAAAACTAGGCTTACCAATGGCATAAAAAGCAGGTTCTAAGGCACAATTTCCGATTGTGAAGATTTCTGCTGACACTAACAGGATTAAAATCCCATAGGCCGCAATAAATGCCTCGCCAAAAGCATACTTGAGGATGATTCGTCCCAAGCACAGGCTAATGATAAAAATTATTACACCAATGCTGATAGCGATCGCAGTTGATTTCAGCAATAAAACCTTGAACAAGTGCCATTTTTCCTGACTCTCTAAGCGAGCTAATTCTGGATAGATAGATTGAGTCAAAATCTGAGCTAGATCCTTCAGTGGAGTAGACAACTCATAGCTAACCTGGAACAGTCCAGCGGCTGTGGGAGTAGCGAAAATTCCCACTACTAAGGGACTGGCTTGTCGCATTACCGTTGGTAGAGAAGAATCGAAGTTAGACACCATAGAAAACTTCAACAAGCCAGGATGGTTTTGATGCAAGTCCATTAAAGACCCATCTATCTTCTTGAGCAAACCTTGTTTCCGGGCTTCTCGCCAACCAACAAAGAACAATATTAATCCTCCAGATGCCTGAGCAATGAACCAAACTAGAAGATATCCCCACAACGGAGCATTCAGGATGACTGCTATAATCGCTCCCAACAAGGAAATAAAGGTAGGAATAGTAATTTGGAAGGCCAGCAAATCAAAACGATTGTAAAGCTGTAATAAACCTTTAGGTGTGGCTGTGCTAGTAAAAAGAATTACCAAGCTACACCACTGTACTTGAGTAACCATCGCTTGATCCCATCCTATATATAAACCTAGATAGGGAGCGATTGTAATTGCGATCGCTAAACCAACTAACACCCCTACCAAATCAAGTAGGCTAGTAAACTTCAAAAGCTGCTGCAAAGCAGCTTGATTTTTTCGTTCCAGACAAAGAGCGCCGTAACGAATCACCGCTTGAGAAGATTGAAAGGTAGTTAAATCTACAATTACTTGAATATAGGTTTGAATGAGAATCAGCATACCGAAGCCTGTAACACCAAGGTGATGAGTAACTACACTTAAATAAATTAAGCTAGTCAATCCGGTTGTTACTCGCCCTCCTAGCAGCCATGTAGCATTTCTCATGACTTTGTTGAGGAAAATACTGTCGGCAAGCAATTGCTTCATTATTGCAAACTAGATACAGGTAAAAGGGATTAGGAATTGGGAATTGGGAACTTGTGCTGAGCGAAATCGCACCCTGCTGGATCTTGCTACGTGTAGCGTCTCCGACAGGAAAAGTATTAGGAATTTCCAGAATTCTCTTTTAGTATCCAGTTCCTAGTACCTAGTCCTTAGTCCCCAGTCCCTAGTCACTAGTTCCCAGTTCAAAAGTATACATGATTTTTTGGGAAGAGTCCTTTTAGCCTGGTTGCAACTGACTCGCTACAAGCTGCGTCTTGTTGTAGCGATTTTAGGTATTGCTTTTGCCGCCATTCTGATTTTTACGCAATTAGCCTTTTTAGATTAGACCTCTTGCATAAATATTTTTTTGTTGGGCTACGCCCCGCTTCTCTACGAGACGCTTCGCGAACGCTAACACGCAGAGGCGCCCCAGACGCAGAGAAGAGAACGCAAAGAAGGACTTTTGCAAGAGGTCTATTTCTCTACGAAAGTCAAACAGTATTACGTTCTCGCCTCAAGGCAGATTTAAAATCACTGTAAATATTTCTCCACTCGCCTTTCTTGCAACATTTCTTCAACCTGAGCATCTGTGGGTGAAGGTTGGTCTGTTTTCAGTAAACCCCGCATTTGCTTAATTAAGACTTTTCGATTGGGTTGAGAACTAAGTGTGTTTTGTAGAGAGTCAATAATTGCACTAAGGAGCGCAAGACGATACATTGACCGATAGTTTGAAAGCTTGCTCTTTAATTTCTTGGAGAGACATCAGGCTACTTCACAAGTATTGGCTACATTCTATTTTGACAATTAGAAATTCCAGACTACCTCGAATAGCACAAGCGTGTGATGGCGATCGCTGTCTATTAGCCTCACTGAATTTGAATTGATGCTCTTAATAAGTCTTTAACCAGACATGATATTACAAATTATTTTTAAACCATTGTTGAAGGCGTTTCCAGCCGTCTTTAGCTTCTTTTTCACGGTAGGAAGGACGATAATCGGCGAAAAAGGCGTGAGGTGCATCAGGATAGACGATAATTTCAGACTTGCTGTTGCTGGATTTCAGGCGATCGCGCATTTGCTCTACTGTATCTAGAGGAATGCCTGTATCTTTACCACCGTAAAGTCCGAGAATTGGTACTTTGAGGTTAGACGCAATATCAACGGGATATTTGGGTGTCAGTTCTGTAACATCCCCCACTAGTCGCCCATACCAAGCTACACCGGCTTTGACGTTGGGATTATGAGCAGCATATAACCAGGTAATGCGACCACCCCAGCAGAAGCCAGTAATTGCTAACTGTTCAGCATTACCTTTAGCTGATTTCACAGCCCAGTTGACTGTTGCATCCAGATCAGATAACACCTGAGCATCTGGGACTTTGGCGACTATTTGGCGGATTTCGTCTATGCTACTTAACTTGAGGACATCGCCTTGACGCACGAATAATTGGGGAGCGATCGCTAAATATCCCAATTTAGCAAAGCGACGGCAAACATCCTGGATATGCTCATGTACACCAAAGATTTCCTGAATTACTAGCACAATCGGCAAATTTTTCCCCTTGGCGGGTTGCGCTCTATAGGCTGGAATTTCGCCATCTTTGACAGGAATATTCACAGCACCAGCTAATAATCCTTTGGCGTTGGTGGTAATGACTTGAGCGGAAATCGGTTGTACTGCCAAGGCGAAGCCAGTTGCTAGGGTGGCTGTGGCAATAAATTGGCGACGTGTTACATTTTTCATAAATTCTACAAAACTTTGCTCAAGTATTGATGCACAAATTGAACGCAGATTGAACCTTCACCCACTCCAGAAGCGACGCGTTTCACTGACTTATGACGCACATCGCCGACGGCAAAAATACCAGGGACATTGGTTTCTAATAAATAAGGGCTACGTTCTAGTGTCCATCCCTTGATGCGCTGCCCATCACGTTGTAAATCCGGGCCAGTTAGAATGAAACCGCGATCGTCTCTTTGCACTATGCCATCTAACCAATCAGTATTGGGAACTGCACCGATAAAAATAAATAGCGAAGTAGCAGGAACAGTTTGCTTTTCGCCCGTGAGTTTATTTTCTAGAACGATCGCTTCTAAACTTGTCTCGCCTTTAGCCTCGACGACACTAGTATAATTTTGTACTGTAATATTTGGTGTATTGGCAATTTGGTCAATTAAGTATTGCGACATACTGATAGTTAAAGACTCGCCGCGTACCAACATCGTGACTTGGCGAGCGTACTTCGAGAAGTACATTGCGGCTTGTCCAGCTGAGTTGGCTCCACCGACAATATAGACATCTTCATCTTTGCAACTTAAAGCTTCTGTTTGGGCCGCACCATAATAAACTCCTGCACCAGTCAGGCGATCGAGTCCTGGAACATCCAACCGTCGCCACGCTACACCCAAAGCGAGAATTATTGTATGACAGCTAATTTCGCTACCATCAGCTAATTGTAAAAATCTATATGGATCGGCTACGCGAATTTCCTTAGCTTCTTGGGGTGTGAGAATTTCGACACCAAAACGCCTAGCTTGAGTTACAGCACGCCGCGCCAAATCTCCCCCACTTAAACCTACGGGAAAACCCAAGTAGTTTTCGATACGTGAGCTTGTACCAGCTTGTCCGCCTGGGGCTTCACGTTCAATTAACACCGTGCGTAAACCTTCGGAAGCGCCATACACCGCCGCCGCTAGACCAGCCGGGCCACCACCCACGATCACTAAGTCATAAAAAGGTTTTTCTGCTTGCGTTTGCAGCCCGATTTTTTCAGCAATTTGGATGTTATTTGGCTGTACAAGATTGGAACCATCAGGAAAAATTACTAAGGGTAACTGCAACCTATCACACTTAGCATATTGGAATAATTGTTGTGCCTCCGTTGATAATTCAATATCCATCCACTCATAAGGCACTTGATTGCGTGCTAGAAAATCTTTTACTTGGTGAGACTGAGGAGACCAACGATTACCAATCACCCGAATACCTGCAAACGGTGGGTGGAACGTTGCTTGCCAATCATCAAGTAAATCGTTGAGTACTGGGTATAATCGCTCTTCTGGGGGATCCCAAGGCTTCATTAAATAGTAATCAATACGTGTAGTATTAATAGCGCGGATGGCTGCATCAGTATCTGCGTAAGCGGTAAGCAAAGCACGTTTGGTATCAGGAAATATACTCATTGCCCGTTCTAGAAACTCAACACCAGACATCTGCGGCATTCTTTGATCTGCTAAAAATAGCGCTACAGGCTGGTTGCGTAGCTTAATTTGTTCCAGTGCTTCCAAAGCACTAGCACCAGAATCAGCACGCAAGATCCGATAATTTTCTCCATATTTCTGCCGCAGATCCCGCGTCACAGCTTGTAAAACCTCAGGATCGTCGTCAACTGTTAGGATGACAGGTTTAGCCATAGCACCTCAATTTCGGGGAGTGGGGAGTAGGGAGTGGGGAATAGAGTTTAGTTTACGATAATTTTTGAAAAATCTTGCTTCCATTCGATGAAATGAAGATGAGGGATGAGGGGGATGAGGGGGATGAGGGAGAAACTTTCTCCGCGTCCCCGCGTCTCCACTCCCCACTCCCTACTCCCCACTCCCTACTCCCTTCAAACTAGCAATAGCAGCAGTCAACTCTTCTGGTTGTATGGGTTTAGGTAGATGTTTCTGAAAACCTGCTGCCATTGCTCGATCGCGGTCTTCGTTTTTGGCATATGCTGTCAGGGCGATCGCAGGTATATTTCCTCCTTGTTCGGGTTTGAGGTTTCTGACTCGCCGAATCAGGCTATACCCATCTTCTATTGGCATCCCAATGTCACTAACTATGACATCTGGCCGGAATTGTTGCACTGCCTCAAATGCTTCTGCTGCGGATTCGGCAGATGCTGTAATTGCTCCATACTGTTCAAGCAGAAATACTAGGAATTCACGGGAATCTGTAGTATCTTCTACAACTAAAACACGGACTTGTGTGAGATCGGGTTCGCTATCTACTAACTCATCTTCCTCGTTGATCTCTGATTCGATGTGCAGTAGTGGTAGCATGAGCGCGAAAGTTGCTCCTTGGTCTTCACCAGGGCTAGTTGCGTTGACTGTACCTCCGTGTAACTCTGTTAAGTAGCGCACAATTGCTAATCCCAGTCCCAATCCACCATACATCCGAGTAGTAGAGGCATCAGCTTGGCGAAAGCGATCAAAGACGTAGGGTAGGAACTCGGTACTAATGCCTTTGCCTGTGTCACTGATTATAATTTGTCCCATCTCTCCAACCTTTTCTAACTTTACTTCCACGCGACCCCCAACAGGAGTAAACTTGATGGCATTGGAGAGAAGATTCCAAACAATCTGCTGGAGACGGTTAGGATCGCCAGCAACGGTGACTTTACCTTGGCGATTGGGTTGATCGAATACTGTTTGAATTTGAATTGATTTAGCGATCGCAGCTACACGCACTGTCTCGATCGCTGCTTCAATGATGAAAACTAAATTCACTGGCGAAATATTTAGGCTCAATTTACCGCGTAAAATGCGAGAAACATCTAATAAATCGTCAATGAGTTGAATCTGTAATTTAGCATTACGCTCAATAGTTGCTATGGCTTCAGCGGTTTTCTTTTCATCTAGCTTGCGGCTTTGTAGGAGTTTTGCCCAACCTAAGATGGGGTTGAGTGGTGAACGTAATTCGTGAGAGAGGACTGCTAAAAACTCATCCTTGACCCGATTTGCTTCCTCTGCTTGAGTGCGTGCTACTTGCTCACGTTCTAATAATTCGGCTCGTTCTAATTCTGCCTGTTTGCGATCGCTAATATCTCTTTGTACAGCTATCCAGTGGGTATACCAGCCTGTTTCATCTGACACAGGGACAATGCTGAGTTCTGCCCAAAACTGTGAGCCATCCTGGCAATAATTAATTAACTCAACTTCTACTGATTCCCAACGCTTTAATGCTGAACAAATTTTATTTAACGCATCCCGTTGTGTATTTGGCCCTTGGAGTATACGAGGATTTTTGCCTAGCACCTCTTGAGCGCTGTAACCAGTAATGCGAGTAAAGGCTTCGTTGACGTAAAGAATCCTGGGGCCGGGTTCATCCATCGGTTCAGCTTCGGTAATTATAATGGCATCATGAGCATTAACCACTACCGACTCTAGTAGTCTTAGCCTTTCTTCTGTTCGCTTGCGTTCAGTAATATCCTGTGCAGCACCATAGACGTAAAGCACGTTTTCATGACCTTGACTCAATAATGGATATGCATAATTGCGAACCCAACGCACTTCACCACTCTTAGTGATAATGCGGTGTTCAAATACATCTGGTTGTCCTGAAAGCAGTTGCCTTACGTGTTGTAGAACAAACGGCACATCGTCTCGGTAAATTAGACTTTGCCAACCACGAGCGCTGACATCCTCAATAGTGTATCCACAAACCCGGGTAAAGGCGTCATTAATGAGTTTAGGTACTAGTGTACCGTTGGTTCCCACCTGATAAACGTAAGTATAGTCTGAGGTAAGGTCACAAATAATACGATAATGTTC
The DNA here is from genome assembly GCF_059505385.1 of Desmonostoc vinosum. Taxonomy (NCBI): domain Bacteria; kingdom Bacillati; phylum Cyanobacteriota; class Cyanophyceae; order Nostocales; family Nostocaceae; genus Desmonostoc; species Desmonostoc vinosum. The sequence goes on along the minus strand of NZ_JCACKM010000062.1, from coordinate 11,831 downwards.
TTCGCGCTGACGCTGCGCTTCTTCCGTTGCTTGGAGTTCAGCTAAAGTTGTGCGGAGCTTCTCACAGTTTTCCTCAAGAATCAGGGCACTTTGGGGATGATGTTGTAGAAGTTGTGAATGGGCATATTGGTACAGCTCGGCTATCTGCTGCTTCACAATCTCTATTTGCTGAGCCAACTTGTCCATAGTTACGGCAAACTTTTTGGTTTTCTACAACAAGCTACCTGTTGTTTTAGAGTTCGTCTTCTATCTACTGAGACAAATTTCAATAACTGATTGAGGAGTAATAGAGAAAAAATTGATAAACTACGGTTTTATCTGCCAAACTTTAACAGATTTATCACCGCTACCGCTATATAAAGTCTTCCCGTCACTACTCAATACAAGTCCATAAATGCCACCTGCATGTCCGGTAAGTTCCATAACTGATTTCCCTGTTTTGATGTCGCGTAATATGATTTCTCTGCCTAAACCACCAGTAACAAATGTTTTACTATCGGGACTTATAATTAACGCATCAATACTCGTACCCAACGAAAAATTATGAACTAGCTTTCCTGTTTTCAAGTCCCAAGCTTTGAAACTTTTACCATCTGTGCTTCTGACTCCACCAGATTGAAAGCTATCGTCATATCCACCACTGAGAAGCGTTTTACCATCATTACTAACAGCAAGCGTAATTGGGGCTGATGCTTGCTCCGAGCCATTGATTAGGTCTTCTTTGTTGGGTAGTGGTGGGGTAAAGCTGCGTATTTGTTTACCTGTCACCAGACTCCAAACCCGAATTTTCCCCCCATTTTCCCCCCCGCTAAAGAGGGTTTTACTGTCACGACTAACTGCAAGTGCTGTTGTTTCTGCTCTCAGTATCCGGTCGATTTTTCGAGTTTTAAGATTCCGAAATTTGATACTTTGATCGCCGCTACCACTGATTAAAGTTTGTCCATCTAGGGTCAATAACATTGCTCTAACCTCAGTTTTTTCCGTAATTGTGCGAATTTCCTTTCCTGTTTGCGTATTCCAAAATTTGATAGTGTTATCAAAGCTGCTACTAATTAGAGTTTGATCATCTGGAGTAATCACTATTGATTTGATGCGATCGCGGTGTCCAGTTAAAGTGTGAAGCAATGCACCTGTAGTGGGATTCCAAAGTTTGATTGTTTGATCATCGCTACCACTAGCAAGAACTTGACCGCTGGGAGAAAGGGTTAATGCACGGACAGGTTCGGTATGTCCTGATAAAGTTAATTTCAACCGCTTTGGTTGTTCAGTATTCGTAGAAGTCTTAAGTATACTTGCTATACCCGGAAAGGTAGCAATCATACTCAAGGGTGTAGATAGGAAAAAACTAAGTAATGTTAAGGTTTTAAATAGAATGGGTAATTTCATGATGATATTGTTAAAGTGGAAATCTTTGTGAATCAAGTGCAAGGATAAACTCAAGTTACTTATAAGAAAAAGATAAGGGATTGCTCATATTTTCGGCAAAACCAAGAATACCGCGATCGCGATGTTCGTAAATTAATTTTCCTTGAGAATCAAAAAGAAACGTTCCTCCCCGTTGTGTCAAATAAGATGAATCTGGTACATAAATATTCCAGTTGCTCAAAACTTCGGTCATGTTTCGCAGACGTAGGGTTGCTAGTTCAAAAGGACGCTGAAAGCCTTTTCCTCCAGCAGCTTTGAAAAACGAACCTTTTATTGGTGGTAAAGGTGTATCCCTGACAACTTCCTCATCAGCAATTAACTGAGGAGCTTTTTTATCACCTTTATAACCCCGAAAAACTTCCTTCAGAGTTCCAGGACTACCCATCCCAGCACACATTAGTATTAAATTCAACCATGCTTTCTGTGACGTTGATAGCATGGGAAATTGTATAGATAAACCGCGATAAAGACCTAAAAAAGCGTGAATTTCAGCATTGCTATCCACAAACAACCATTCTTGAGGAAATCCCGTATATTCACAAAACTTGATCCCAGAATTGCGGTTTCCAATTCCAATAGCACGAATTGTGATTTCTCTTGCTTCGATCTCTTTTTTTTCTCTTTGCAGCCACCAAGCATATTCTAAATTATCAAAATCTCCCAACTGCGACCAAATAAGTACGAGCAATTTTGAAGTATTTGAGCAACCATCTAAAACAGGTTTAATCTTTCCATCACTAACTCGCAAGCGTTGAGTTTGATGCAAAATCGAGTAAACATCTGAAGAATTGGAGTGTGTTTGAGTATTCATATCTGAGTGATATTTACAATAGTATTATCATCTTTTTGAGTATATCTAAACGCAAGAAAATGTCTAAGAACGATCTAGAACTTAGAATCAAGAGGTACTTTAAGCTTAGTTCACAACTTGCTGGGTTAGATAATACACAATTGCATTCTTTGTTGGACGATAAACTGTTCCACATATAACTTGCATAGTTAGAGCGGGCAAGATGCCCACTCCACAAGAGTTTTATTTAATTTGATTATGTAATTTAGATGTTTTTTAGCTTAGTGAGTCGGGTACATCAAGTTCAAGTTCGGGGAGAAATTACACTATCGTTCTTGGGCAATCCAAAGTCTTTGTCAAACGCATTCCAGTTACGAATATCGAATATGAAAACCTGTTTTCTACCAAAAATCTGTATAACTTACCAACTTACTTTAATTACGGTGTGGGTTCTATTGGTTTAGGTGTCTTCCGGGAACTTGTGACACACATCAAGACCACTAACTGGGTATTAGAAGGAGCGATCGCCTCATTTCCTTTAATGTACCATTATCGAATTATCCCATTCTTTGGGCAGCGTAGGGATATTGATATGGAAAATCACAAAAGCTTTATGGAGTATTGGGGTAATAATACGAGTATCGGGAATTATGTATTGGATAGAGCCAATGCCAACTATGAATTAATTCTGTTTTTAGAGTACATACCTTATGTTCTAACAACATGGCTACAAGAAAACCCCAACAAACTTCAGAAATTCCTAGATGAATTACGCACGACAATTACCTTTTTGAGGACAAAGGGAATTATTCACTTCGACGCACATTTTTACAATATCCTCACAGACGGCAAGCAGACATATTTGACCGATTTTGGTTTGGTACTTGACAAAAGTTTTACGTTAACTAAAGACGAAAACTCTTTTTTTAAGCAGAATACATTTTATGACTACGGAGAAGTCTTGCGGAATCTTGGTCATCTGATTCGCTCATTGTATGATTTATGTTCTGAGAACGATAAACGCAGGATAATGGAAAAATATGACATCAACGCAGACTTAAAATCTTCTGAAGTGGGGTCTATATTACTCGACAATATTGAGCAGTTATGTGCTGATGGAGTCATGGATTTAGATAAGTTCTATGTTGTTAGTATCGTCAAATACCGTAGCATTATTGTGCTGATGCAAAACTTCTTTGCTGATATGTACAAAAATAACAACAAGAACACAAAATTTCCTTATGCAAAACTACGACAGTTGCTCGAAGAAACAGGATTTGTTCCTAGTAGCAACTACTAGGTAAATTTTTGTCCTAATTTGTCTATAGAGAAACGTTATAAATCTGGATCTATTGGTTTGGGTTTCTGCACCCAAACCTCTAAAAAGTATGTTTGGGTAGTTCATATACTTAGAACATGAGATTGTGTTGATTATCCCAACACTTTTGATTGTGCCAATTTCTCCCAGTGTATTGACATTCTGAAGGATCACTTATCCAAGGGATTGATGTAGAATGCTGCGATATTTCTCCAAAAGTTAATGCTTTGGCGTTATTCAAGAAGGTTAATAACATTAAAGTACAAATTGGTAAAGTAATTAAATATCCTGTAAATAGCAAAGTTTTACTCAAAGTCCAAAAAACTTTGGATTCTTGAGATTGCTGGCTATTTTTTGAACGAGATTTCACCTTAAATAAAAACATAAACTAAGCTTCACAAATACCAGTTTGTACTAGCTAGAATTTCTACTTAAGAACATTATTCAAGCTATAAACTCTGATGTCAAAGGTTCAAGCAACGTCTTCTTGTAAATTTCAATATTTGGATGCTAAATAATCTGTTTAATGAAAATGTGTTGAAGAAACAGGCGATCGCTTCTATGTAAATTTCGGCAACAAGAGGCTTAGGAGTAGTGAACGGACTTCGACTTCGCTCAGTGAACGGACTTCGACTGCTATACATACCTATTACTGCCATTCGCCAAGCAAGGTAAAACCCGCCCAAGAATAAGGATTGCGCCACTGTTCCTGTTGCCAAAGTTTGAGTTGTGCCGCCCTCAAAGCCGCCGCCGGAGATAACCCACGCTGCAACATCTCGCTGTAAAATTGCCTCATTAACAACGATGTCGCCTCATCATTCACATTCCACAAAGACACTACCACTCTTGCCGCGCCTGCATACATTAGTCCTCTTGTCAACCCAACTAATCCTTCTCCCTTAACTTCCTTACCCAAACCAGTTTCACAAGCACTCAACACGACCAACTCGGCGGGAAAGTCGAGGTTGAAGATTTCCGCAAGTCGCAAAAAGCCTTTTTGCGGTTTACCTTGCTTATCTATCAGCGATAGTACAATTCCTGATAACTCTGGGTTGGTGCTGTCTAGAAAACCATGGGTGGCAAAATGCAACATCCGGTATTGACTGAGTTGTTTATTGGTTGCCCAATTGTAGTTAGCGTCAAAGTCAAATGCTTGCAGTCTATCTGAAGGAATTAATTTGAGTATTTCCTGTGCCTCAGTGCGGGTGTTTTTCAGTCGTTCAATTTGACTAAGGTTGATGTTTCTTGCTGACCGATTGAGTGCAGACTGTTGTAATTCTATATCGAGATCATTATTGGTATTTGTAGATTTGCCTGTAACTCGTTCGTCCGATGCAGTAAATACGGGGTCAGCGAGGATGGCTAGAGTTTTCGGGGCTTTGGCGCGTGTTTTGAGTTGTTGGCGGATAATGGCAATAGTAGAGATAGAAGGCAAGCTGATTATTTCGTGGTTGACTACTAAGGGCTGATAATTTGACCCAGTTGCTGATTTTCCTGATGTTAACGCGGCAAAGGGAATGTATTGCAAAGCATCATCACCGACAATTACTATACGTTGTTGTTCCAACTTGTCAGCCACAGGTGCAAGGATGAGTTTACTGAGTTCATCAGCAGCTTTGGCGGTTTCTTCTGGGGAAACTCCTTGCATCCCAGGATTTCGTAAGTAGTTATTGTATAAATTCTTGGCTAGTTTTTCTATTTGTTCACGTTTTGGTAGTTCGTAGGTATCAAGAGAATTGGGTGTGACAACCCATAGATAACTGCGTTCTTCACCCAAGGAGTATTGCAACAGTAAAGTATTTTTATCAAGTTGTTGCTGAATTTCGCTCAAGGTTAGAGGTTGAGGATATTTTAGGTTTGCATACTCAGGGTTAGTGGCGCGGATTTTTACCTTTAGTTCTTGCTGTTGTTTGAGTAAGTTTTCAAGCTGTTGTTTAGTCTGTGCAACAAGTTGGTTAGGTGGTTCTTTTTGAGTTGATAATTGCGAGAGTTGTTTTTCTTTGGCATCAACTAGTAACTGTAAACGTTGTTCTTCTGCTAGGAGTTTGGGGTCAATATCTTTTTTGATATCGATGTTAGCTTCTGTTAATAGTTCGATGAGACTACGGGCACGAGAGCGATCGCTTGCTTGGAGTGCTAAAGCGTCGTATCCTTTGGATGGGTCTTTTTTGTGCAACTGCATCAGCAAGTCGATGTAGAATTTGTAAACGTCTTGCTTTGATGCAAAGTAAGAAGCACGCAACTCTTGGCTATCAATCTTAGTGCGTAAATCTTCAATAATTTTAATTGCTGCTTCAACTTGGGTGAGGGCTTGTTGAAGGTTGCCTCGGTTGCGTTCTGTAAAGGCAATATTATAAAGGGTACTTGCTTGCGCTGCTCTGTAACCAACTGCACGCAATATGGGTAACGCCTGATTGTAAAAAGAGAGTGCTTTTTGCTTGTCTCCCAAATCGGAATAGACAGCGCCAATATTGACGAGGATAGAGGCTTCTCCTGCCCTGTAACCAATTGCGCGCGATATAGGTAATGCCTGATTGTAAAAAGAGAGTGCTTTTTGCTTATCTCCCAAATCGGAATAGACAGTGCCAATATCGCTGAGGGCAATAGCTTCTCCTTTCCTATCAACAATTGCACGTTTTATAGATAGGGCTTGATTGTAAAAAGAGAGTGCTTTTTGCTTGTCTCCCAAATCGGAATAGACAGCGCCAATACCATTAAGGGTTTCGGATTCCCTTTGTCTGTCACCAATTGCACGAGATATGGGTAATGCCTGATTGTAAAAAGAGAGTGCTTTTTGCTTGTCTCCCAAATCGGAATAGACAACACCAATATTGGTGAGAGTATTGGCTTCCCCTTCCTTGTTACCAACTGCACGAAATATGGGCAATGCTTGATTATAAAATGTTAGTGCCTTCTGCTTGTCTGCCAATGAATCATAGACAAGACCAATATTGTTGAGGACAGTGGCCTCACCTGCTCTGTTACCGACTGTACGATGTATAGCTAATGCCTGATTGTAAAAAGAGAGTGCTTTTTGCTTGTCTCCCAAATCATCGTAGACAAGACCAATATTATTAAGGGTAGTGGCTTCGCCTTCTATATAACCGACTGCACGCAATATTGGTAATGCTTGATTATAAAAGGAGAGTGCTTTTTGCTTGTCTCCCAAATCATCGTAGACATTGCCAATATTAGCGAGGGTGGCGGCTTCCCCTCGCCTGTCACTAGTTGCACGTCTTAGGGGTAATGCCTGATTGTAAAAGGAGAGTGCTTTTTGCTTATCTCCCAAATCTGAGTAAACACTACCAATATTGTTGAGGGTAGTGGCTTCTCCTTGCCTGTCACTAGTTGCACGATCTATAGTTAATGTCTGATTGAAAAATGAGAGTGCTTTTTGCTTGTCTCCCAATGAGTTGTAGACAAGACCAATATTATTGAGGGTAGTGGCTTCCCCTCGCTTGTTTCCGACTGCACGAGAGATAGGTAATGCCTGATTGAAAAATGAGAGTGCTTTTTGCTTGTCTCCCAATGAATCGTAGACAAGACCAATATTGTTGAGGATAATGGCTTCCCCTCGTCTGTCACTAACTGCACGAGAGATAGGTAATGCCTGACTGTAAAATGAGAGTGCTTTTTGCTTGTCTCCCAAATCATCGTAAACTTTGCCGATTCTGAAAAGTATACCTGCTTCCCATGCTTTATTGTCTACTTCCCGCCAAAGCTTTAATGCTTCTTCCCATTTCTCGATTGCCTGTCGCAGAGATTCTACAGTTCCTTGGTTGTAAAGTTCTAACCCCTCTTCAAAGAGTCGTTTTGCAGCGGTGCTAGTTGCATCTTGTGTTGTTGTTGGTTGTTGTGCAATCTGCGATGGTGTATATCTCAGTGTTGCACCCACACTATCAGATAGCAAAACTACACTCAGCAACAAAGTTAAACTACAACGAGTGATGTTTGGCAAAAAGCACCAGGAAATCCACTGTTTATTTTGCATTTCAACTAAAGGTATGGGGGAAGTAAGAATCCAACAAGTGCGTAGACGCGCAGTAACTTGTCGAGAGACATCACTCTCATGAATAATTATCTAGTTGTTCTCAGAGAAATTACTGAAAATTTATTCTGATTTTATCGTGAACAATGAGCAATATTTGTTTTTGTTGCGGTTTTTGTAACCAATAAAGTTGCGTAGGCGTAGCCCGCCACAGGCATCGCCATTACCAAAGCAGCTATCGTTGGGAAGCGCGATCGCTCTTACCAAAATACACGCTTGCAAGGCTTTTAAAGATAAGATTGTTCAAAATTGCTCATAACAAAAATAATGACATAAACACCAACTGTTCATGTCATTATTTCTAATAATTCTATTCAGTTCGTAGTCAGGACTTCAGTCCTCTTCTTAAATACGCTTTGTACTTACTACGAACCTGGTGTGTGAAAAAGGTTTCTTAACTCAATACCTTTTTAGTTAGATTCAATGATGATTTGACAACTACCACCAAACACGATTACCATTTTCATCAACTCGTGCTTGACGAATTACATCGGAAATCTCTTCAGCATCTTTAACGTGGTGGAGTGCTTTTTTCTCACCATTTGGTTCATCAACAACAAAGTAAGTGGGAACTGTAATATGATCGCCTGTAATATCTGGCGAATCAACAGCAACCTGTTGAGCTTTTTCTTGGATTGATTGAGACTCGTCAATGCGATCGCCTGGATTTGCTGTTAAGCCTTGTTCTTTAACGTTTGGTTTTTCGCGAGAATCCCGATCTTCACTAACTGGTTGCTTAATTTGATTTTCTGAATTCTGATCAGTCATAGTTTTTTCTAAAGTTAAAAACTTTGCCTTTGCTAATATCACTCTAAAAAAATAGAGACTCTAATAATTCCTTCTGAAGAAAGAGTTTAAGATATTCTTCCTAATTACACGTCTTAAGTTAGAGATTAGTTGATCGGGTTATAAATAATTTCTGACTTTAGTTTGAATACCACTACCCCAATGCCTAGTCCCTTTTACTTTTTCAGTTGAAATGGAGTATATCTTCCCCCCAATGCTTCTACGATGCTGCGGGTATTAGCTTCCATCATTTTGACGTAGGAATCTCCGTTACTGCCTTTGGCACCAATTGAATCTGAGTAAAGTTGTTGTGGTGCTAATTTTACACCTGCTTCTTGGGCAACGGTTTTAATTAAAGCTGGGTTAATTGTCGTTTCGGCAAAAATTGCGGGGACACCTATCTTTTTAATTGACTCTACCAATAGTTTGACTGTTTGAGCGCTGGGTTGTTCTTCGGTGCTAATGCCAATTAAAGTACCTGCGATCGCAATCTTATAATCACGCCCATAATACTGAAATGCATCGTGCGTTGTCACGAGTTTGCGTTTATCTGCGGGGATAGTTTGTATCTGCTGATTAATCCAACTATGCAACTGTGTTAATTCTTTGGTAAGTTGCGCTGCTTTTTGGGTGAATTTTTCTCTATCTTCTGGTGATAACTCAATTAAACCATCCCGAATGCTATTTACCATGGCGATCGCATTCTCTGCACTACCCCAAACGTGCGGATCTGGAACTATTTCGCCTTTGGCTTTCTCTAGTTGCAAGGGTTTAACAACTTCCCCTACTGCTAACTGACGCGCCTTACCTCCTGATGCTTTCATTAACTTGATTAATCCTGGTTCTAAGTTGTAACCGTTATACAAAATCAAGTCTGCTTCTTCCAAAAACCTGCTGTCTGCTGGTACTGGTTCATAAACATGCGGATCAGTACCTGGCTTGAGAACTCCAGTTAGCTGAATTTCATCACCCCCAACTTTTTGGGCTAAATCAGCAATGATGGTACTAGTGGCAACGACTCGCGGCTTACTATCTCCCCCGGTAGTTTTGGGATTGGAGTCCAATGAGGTACAACTAAACATAGCAAAAGGCAAAAGCATCCCCAGACAAAGCTTAGAAACTAGGCTAAAAGCAACTTTGCTGTGAGGATTACTTGCCTCTTGATCAGAGGCAATCGCCCCCCTTTGTGGGTGAAAGCTTTCCTGATCCTTTTCCCTTTCCCCCTTGGTTGAAACCTCACCCATGAGGGGTGATTGTTCTCCCCTGCTCCCCGCTTCTTGATTAAGCATTAGTTTCATTTATCTCGGGTATTACTTCCAATTATAGATTTTTTCATATTTCTCTCATTTTTATAGTAAGCTCAAGAAATAAATATTTGAGCAGAGTTATGAAAAATGTCTCTATTAACCCAAAATCTAGGCTATTTCAGGGAAATGTAGGGGAGATGTCTGTAAAAATGATCAAACCTATCGATATGACTTCCACACCAGCAATCAATATTGCTCATTTGGGGGTGCATTACCGTACACAAGAAGCCTTGAGAGACGTTAACTGTATAGTCAAAGCAGGAAAATTGACGGGTATTTTTGGCCCCAATGGTGCTGGCAAAAGTACGCTCATGAAAGCAATGTTGGGTTTGGTTCCCCTCAGTAGTGGTACAGTGTTGTATCAAAATCAACCCTTAATGCAGCAACTAGATAAAGTAGCCTATGTGCCACAGCGTAGTCAAATCGACTGGACTTATCCCGCTACAGTCTGGGATGTAGTGATGATGGGACGAGTAAAGAAAACAGGGTGGTTGCGTAGCTTTTCAGCAGTTAGCCGTCAGGTGGCAAAAGAGGCCTTAGAAAGAGTTGGGATGATTGACTATCGCGATCGCCCCATTGGACAATTGTCAGGAGGACAACAGCAGCGAGTATTTTTAGCTCGTGCCTTAACACAGCAAGCAGAAATCTTCTGCTTTGATGAACCTTTAGTAGGCATTGATCAAAAAACTCAGACAGTCATTTTTGAAGTTTTTCACGAACTTGCAGCCGCTGGCAAAATAGTTTTAGTAGTCAACCACGATTTAGGGGAATCAATCACCCATTTTGATAACTTAATTTTATTAAATCGCGAATTAATCGCCACAGGTTCCCGTCAGCAAGTACTCACGCAAGAGAACTTATATGGCGCTTATGGTGGCAAAGTCACATACTTTTCTGATGCGGCTTAAGCTGTTCCACATATAACTTGCATAATTAGGGCGGGCAAGATGCCCACACCACAAGAGTTTTATTTAATTTGATTATGTAATTTAGATGTTTTTTAGCTTAGTTGGGGAATGGGGACGGGGAGAATAACAAATGACAAATGACAAATGACAAACTATGCTACAAGCTTTAATTGAGCCGTTACAGTACGGTTTTATGCAGCGATCGCTCGTGATTGCGATTTTGGTTGGATTGTTGTGTGCTGTTGTCGGTAGCTATTTGATGGTACAACGATTAGCACTACTGGGCGATGCGATCAGTCATTCGGTTTTACCAGGATTGGCGATCGCTTTTATGGTGGGAGGAAATATATTTGTTGGAGCATTTATTGCAGGTGTCTTGAGTACAATGGCGATCGCCTGGATTAGGACGCGATCGCCTATTAAGGAAGATGCGGCAATGGGTATAGTTTTTTCGGCATTTTTTGCTCTCGGTATTACCCTAATTACTGTTATTCAAAAAGATAATAAAATCGACCTCAATCACTTTTTATTTGGTAACATTCTTGGTGTTACTGTTGATGAAGTCCGTGACACTGCGATTATTGCTGCTGTTGTTTTAATAGTTGTTGTTTTACTATATAAAGAACTTTTATTTTACACTTTTGACCCTTTAGGCGCTCAAGCCGCAGGTTTACCAGTCAATCGATTAAATTTTGGATTGATGCTGCTCATTGCTTTAACAATTGTCGCTAGCATGAAAGCTGTAGGCGTAATTTTAGTATTATCACTGTTAATTACACCGGGAGCAACCGCTTACCTATTAGTAAAACGCCTGCATCAAGTAATGATTTTGGGTGCAGCAATTGGGGTTTTTTCTAGTATTAGCGGTATGTATCTCAGTTACTTTTATAATTTGCCTTCTGGCCCGGCGATCGTTTTAGTTGTATCGGGATTATTTTTGTTAGCATTATTATTTAGTCCTAAACATGGGATTTTAATGGCAGGAGTTAAATAATTCGGCTCTTCCGTAGGTGTTATGCTAAAGTTTAAACTCGAATTAGGAATTTGCCTTAAAAATCAAGGGTTTCAGGCAGTTACAACCTAGATTTTCTCCCAAAAGCTAAACCGTCAAAATTAAAAGCTGTCTTTCTTGCCCAGCAAGGGATATGAGCTAATTTATAGACGTTTTTAGCATAACAAGTAATGAAGAACCAATAATTCGTAATGACGCGACGCTCGTACCTCGCTACCGCTAACGCTATCGAGGACT
>NZ_JCACKM010000061.1:0-40168 GCF_059505385.1 Desmonostoc vinosum | reverse complement strand
GAGACTCTCAACTCTATTATGGAATGTATGCTCAACGAATAACCGAAAAAGAAAATGATACAGGGTAAGTCAATTTCTTTATGGGGGTTCTGTCCCCTGCCTCCTTTCCTCTTTTTGACTGAGTTAAAATACTCATTAGTGAAGCTCAAAGACTCATTAATGAGTATTAAATACTCAGTCGCGAGTTTTTAGAAGCAGGAAACGATAAAAACAAATGCAACTCTGTTGTCGTGATTAGAGTTAATTGGTAGACTCAATTAACTTGAAACCCCAAGGTTTGAGTACTGCGATCGCTGTTTCTATATCTACCCCTTCATAAACTTCCCATTCCAGTGGGTGATCTTTAGGATGTCCGTCGCCTACATTGCCAGCAACTTTAATTACTGGAAAGCCTGCCACGCGATGACGTTCCATCCCTTTTGGCAAAGCTAGGTGAAGTTTATGACCGACAAACTTTGATGTACTAGAATTAGCTACAGATTCACGGACTAAACAGATATCACCAGCAGTCCCCCAAGTAGTTTGGTAAATGTAAAGGAAAGAGATATAGGCTTCTGGCTTGATGGATCTTTTTAGAACTTGCATTATCTGTAATCCTTACACGATGAGTGAAAAATCACACTAGTTTTTTTTATCAACGGTTACAGCTACTTTAATTTTGCAACCCTAATCAAAATAACGTTTATAGCGTTTTGATAGCAATCGTGCAAGAAACTTTTATAAAACATCCTTGGGACTGGGGAATGGGGAACTTGGGGTTCCCGCTCTCGGAGGGAGTCGGGATGAGGGGTAATGGGGAATTGTCATTGATTATTCTCCGCGTTCCCTCATCTCCCGGTTGGTGAGCGGAGTCGAACCACATCTCCCCCATTTAATCAAACCCTAACGACACTCTCGCAATTGTGGAAAATAATAGATTAAGTGCAGTATCACAAAACTCACTGACATTTCCTTATTTTCTCTAGGAAACTATGACTCATTCTTTCCTTGAACGCTTGCATAGTCCAAATTGCCCGGTTATCGTTTTTGACGGTGCAATGGGAACTAATTTACAAACGCAAAATCTGACAGCTGATGATTTCGGCGGCCCTCAGTATGAAGGTTGTAACGAATATTTAGTCCACACTAAACCTGAAGCTGTCGCTAAGGTTCACCGCGACTTTCTCGCTGCTGGTGCAGATGTAATTGAAACGGATACTTTTGGTAGTGCTTCGATTGTACTAGCTGAGTATGATTTGGCAGATCAGGCTTATTACCTCAGCAAGACAGCTGCTGAATTGGCGAAGCGTGTGGCTGCTGAATTTTCTACGCCAGATAAACCCCGGTTTGTCGCCGGTTCTATTGGCCCCACAACTAAACTGCCAACTTTGGGACATATTGACTTTGACACGATGAAGGCGTCCTTTGCTGAACAAGCAGAGGCACTGTGGGATGGTGGTGTTGATTTATTTATTGTGGAAACTTGCCAAGATGTGCTGCAAATCAAAGCTGCATTGAATGGTATTGAGGAGGTGTTTGCTAAAAAAGGCGATCGCCGGCCGTTGATGGTTTCTGTAACAATGGAAAGCATGGGGACAATGTTGGTAGGTACAGAAATTAGTGCTGTACTAACAATTTTAGAACCCTATAAAATTGATATTCTCGGTCTCAACTGTGCCACTGGCCCAGACTTGATGAAACCACACATCAAATATCTCTCGGAACATTCGCCTTTTATTGTTTCTTGTGTTCCTAACGCGGGTTTGCCTGAGAATGTTGGTGGTCAAGCGCACTACCGTTTAACACCTGTGGAATTACGCATGGCGCTAATGCATTTTGTTGAAGATTTGGGTGTCCAAGTGATCGGGGGTTGCTGTGGGACGCGTCCAGAACACATTCAACAATTAGCAGAAGTTGCCAAAGACTTGAAGCCAAAAGTTAGACAGCCTAGCTTAGAACCAGCGGCTGCATCAATTTATATAACTCAACCTTATGACCAAGATAATTCTTTCTTGATTGTAGGTGAACGTCTCAACGCCAGTGGTTCTAAAAAGTGCCGCGAATTGCTGAACGCGGAAGATTGGGATGGACTGGTGTCAATGGCGAGAAGTCAGGTAAAGGAAGGCGCACATATCCTTGATGTCAATGTGGACTATGTAGGACGTGACGGTGTGCGGGATATGCACGAGTTAGTTTCTCGCGTCGTCAATAATATTACCCTCCCCTTAATGCTCGACTCTACCGAATGGGAAAAGATGGAGGCGGGGTTAAAAGTAGCTGGTGGTAAATGCTTGCTGAACTCCACCAACTATGAAGACGGGGAACCGCGCTTTTTGAAGGTGCTGGAATTGGCGAAAAAGTACGGTGCAGGCGTAATCATTGGTACTATCGATGAGGATGGCATGGCGCGGACAGCCGAGAAAAAGTTTGCGATTGCTGGGCGGGCTTACCGTCAAGCTGTAGAATATGGTATACCTCCTACGGAGATATTTTTCGATACATTGGCTCTACCTATTTCTACAGGGATTGAAGAAGACCGGGAAAACGGCAAAGCCACAATCGAATCCATCCGCCGCATTCGCCAAGAATTACCAGGATGCCATGTAATTTTGGGTGTCTCTAATATATCTTTCGGTCTGAGTCCGGCATCACGAATAGTGCTGAACTCGATGTTTTTGCATGAGGCGATGATGGCGGGAATGGATGCAGCTATAGTTAGCGCTAGCAAAATATTACCACTAGCCAAAATTGAGGCACATCATCAAGAAGTTTGTCGCCAGTTAATTTATGATCAGCGTCAATTTGAGGGTAATGTCTGCGTTTACGACCCCTTGACTGAGCTTACCACGTTGTTTGCAGGGGTAACGACAAAACGCGATCGCGGCGTTGACGAAAATCTTCCCATCGAAGAACGTCTCAAGCGCCATATTATCGATGGCGAACGCATTGGTTTAGAAGCACAACTGACAAAAGCCTTAGAACAATATCCCCCCTTAGAGATTATCAATACTTTCTTGCTAGATGGCATGAAAGTAGTGGGTGAATTGTTCGGTTCCGGACAGATGCAGCTACCTTTCGTTTTGCAATCTGCGGAAACTATGAAAGCGGCGGTAGCTTTTCTAGAACCGTTCATGGAAAAGTCGGAATCTGGTAATAATGCCAAGGGAACCTTTATCATCGCCACAGTCAAAGGGGATGTCCATGATATCGGTAAAAACTTGGTAGATATCATCTTATCAAACAACGGCTATAAGGTGATTAACTTGGGGATTAAGCAACCGGTGGAAAACATTATCCAAGCCTACCAAGAGCATAAAGCTGATTGTATTGCCATGAGTGGTTTGCTAGTAAAATCCACCGCCTTTATGAAAGAGAATTTGGAGGTATTCAACGAAAAGGGAATTACCGTACCCGTGATTTTAGGCGGTGCGGCACTGACACCTAAATTTGTCCATGAAGATTGCCAAAACACTTATAAGGGTAAAGTTGTTTATGGTCGAGATGCCTTTTCTGATTTGCATTTCATGGATAAATTAATGCCTGCCAAGACTGTTGGTAACTGGGATGATTTGCAAGGATTTTTGGATGATGTTGCTGAAACTACAGAATTAGATAACCAAAAATTAGAACTCGTCAACGAAGACTCCCCAGTCCCCATTACCCCAAATCCCCAGTCCCCACTCCCCACAGATACCCGCCGTTCTGAAGCCGTAGCGATAGATATTGAACGTCCCACGCCACCTTTTTGGGGAACAAAGTTATTGCAGCCTGGTGATATTCCCTTTGAAGAAATATTCTGGCATTTGGATTTACAAGCTTTGATTGCGGGACAATGGCAATTCCGCAAGCCGAAGGAACAATCTAAGGAAGAGTATCAGGATTTTTTGACGCAGAAGGTGTATCCTGTGCTGGAGGTTTGGAAGCAACGAATTATTGAGGAGAATTTGTTACATCCACAGATAATTTATGGATATTTTCCTTGTCAGGCTGAGGGAAATACTTTGTATGTTTATGAAACGCACCGCGAAGGTGCAGAGGTAAGAGTAAGTTTTGAGTTTCCCAGACAGAAGTCTTTGAGGCGGTTGTGTATTGCAGATTTCTTCGCACCGAAAGAGTCGGGGATAATTGATGTGTTTCCGATGCAGGCGGTAACTGTAGGGGAAATTGCCACGGAGTTCGCTCAAAAGTTGTTTGGGGGTAATCAATACACTGATTATCTGTATTTTCACGGTTTGGCGGTGCAAATAGCAGAGGCGTTGGCTGAGTGGACACACGCCAGAATTCGCCGGGAGTTGGGCTTTGGTGCTGAGGAACCTGCTAATATTCGGGATATGTTGGCGCAGCGTTATCGTGGTTCGCGGTATAGTTTTGGTTACCCGGCTTGTCCAAATATTCAGGATCAGTATAAGCAACTGGAACTGTTGGAAACTGACAAGATTAATCTATACATGGATGAAAGTGAACAACTTTATCCAGAACAGTCTACAACGGCGATTATTACCTATCACCCAGTAGCGAAATACTTCAGCGCGTAACTTTAGTTTCTAGCCCCCTTTTTGTCAATGAAAAGGGGGTAATGAATAGACTTCTTGCAAAAATACTTGAACCGTCAGAGACTCAAGTCTCTGCCTAATAGCAAAAGTCCGTTGAAACGGACTAAAAATACTGTTATTAGTCGGTTGAAACCGACTTGAGTTATCAGCCAGAAAATTTATTTTCTGGCGAGTATCCGACTTTTGCAAGAGGTCTAATGCTTATGAGCAAAATTACAGATGTCAGCTAGAGCCAGTTTTCTTAGGCACAAAGACAAGGCAGTGCGTTGCGGAGCGAGTGTGGTCTTGGGGAGCCAGTCCTTTGCGGGGGTTCCCCCCGTTGTAGGAACTGGCGTGGTTTCCCCCATGAACAACTCGCATTGGGGTTTCCCCCTTTGTAGCAAGTGTCATCGGGTTCCCCGACTTGTTCGCTCTTAGCGTTCCCGCAGGAAGGTTTTGGTTTACGTAATGGATAAAAAATATCTAATATACACATTCGTGAACTCTGATTAAACAATCGCTAGTGCAGATAAATTACCGCTATAACCAGTAATTTCAATGATGGCATCTGTTTTGGCATTAAAACCACTAACAGCATCATTCAAAGCTAAGAATGTTCGTCGATTAGAATTATTAATAGGATCTGTACTGGCATTACCTAAACTAAACGTTGCCGCTTGATTAGCAACAAAATTAGTTGCATCCAACAAGCCTTGAATTTTAAACTCACTGAGAGTACTAATACTGCCTAATTCCATAACATTAGCGGCACTAATAGCTTTTGGTGCATCGATTTTATCTGTGCCAATTTTGAAATCTTTAATTACATCAAAATTGGATAATAACGAATCTTTCAGTTGATGAAAAACGAATGTATCGCTACCATTACCACCAGTTAAAATATCTCCACCAGCACCACCATTGAGAATATCATTGTTGTTACCGCCAAAGAGTTGATCATTGCCATCAAACCCTGAGAGTTCATCGTTACCGTTGTCACCAAAAAGTTGGTCATAGCCATCAAATCCTACCAGTTCATCATTACCATTGCCACCAAAGATTTCGTCATTACCTGCTAACCCCAACAGTTCATCGTTACCGTCTCCACCACTAATTTGATCATTGCCTGCATCACCAACTAATTCATCATTACCTTTGCCACCTTTGAGAACCAAACCCTCGACTGGATTATCATCATCAATGGTTTTTGATATCAGTTGACCGTTACTATCATAGAAGTAACTAGTTAACGTATCAGTTACACCGTCATTATTTTTATCAAATTTCTCTGATGTGAGTTGACCTTTGGCATTGTAGTTGTATGTGGTGACTGCATCAATGGTGCCATTATTGCCTGTGTCAACTTTATAGGTTGCTAGCTTGCCACTAGTGTTGTAACCATATGTCGAGACTGTATCAATGCTACCATCATTATTTTTATCAAGTTTGTCTGATGTTAGTTGACTTTTGGCATTGTAGATATATGTGGTGACTGCATCAATGGTGCCGTTGTTACCTGTGTCAACTTTCTTGGTTACTAGCTTGCCACTGGTGTCATAGCTATATGTCGAGACTTTATCAATTTTGCCATCATTATTGTTGTCGAATTGCTCTGATATCAACCTACCTTTGACATCGTAGATGTAAGCTGTAACTGCATCAAGCTTGCCATCATTATTATTATCTGTGGTAGAAGATGTGCGAGCGTAAATAAAAGTGGTAACCTCCTCAGGTTTACCATCACCATTCGAGTCTTGGCTAATAGATGACAAGTTACCTCTACCATCATACGTATAGCTTGTGACGTAATCAGGTTTGCCATCAGCATTGGAGTCTTCACTAATAGATGTTTGTTTGTTGTTAGTGTTGTAAGTAAAAGTAGTAATTCTGTCAGCTATCCCATCGCCATTGTCATCATAGCTTGTTGATATCAATTTACCGTTGGTATTGTAGGTAGAGGTGTAACTACTGCTAGATATGATATTGCGATCGCTGTCAGAGATGGTACTGACATAAGATACTATATTGCCATTGATGTTGTAAGTTTTGACACTATTAACAACGCGATCAGAATCAACTTGACCGGTTTCGGAATAAGTTTCAGTTTCTAGCTTTCCTTGAGGATCATAAGTGTAATTAACTATAAATGGATTGCCTGAAAAATACGCTACAGAAACATCTCCAATTGTTTGCTGATAAGATGTTACTTTACCCTCAGAATTATAAGTATACGTATATATTCTAGTGTCATAAAACCTGCTGCCACCGAAAGTTTGAGCTGTGATTTGTGTCGGTTTGCCATTAACATCATATTTATAGGTTTCGGTTGTTACGCTACTATCAAAATCACCAGGTAGTCTGCTAGGAAAACTGCCTGTTAAGTAACCTTTGGCATCGTAGGTAGCAGTATAGATTTGAGAAGGATCATAATCAATTATGCCGTCTCCATCCTCGTCAAAACCGTCATCAGCTATGCCATTACCATTCAAGTCAATATTTTCAGATATTAAGTTGCCTCTGGCATCATAAGTGTAGAAAATAGTGAATAAGGTCTCGAATCGAGCTTCGATTTTGTTATCCTTTTCATCATAAGTATAAAATGTTTCAGATAATGTAATATTTTCATTGAAAAAAGCACTTTCCGATATTTTATTTCCTCTAGAATCATAGGCATAGATAGTGCCGCTATCAGCCTTGCCGTCATTATTTAAGTCGGTGAGTTCTGATGTCTTATTACCTCTCGCGTCGAAGGTATAGTTAATGACAGATCGAGCAATTTCACCGACTTTGGAATTAGTGGTTTGAGATATCAAATCACGGGTGATGATTGACTCTGCTATGCCATCGCTGTTGTTGTCTATCTTCTCAGAGATGAGGTTGCCACTAGAGTTGTAGGTATAAGTTGTAGTTGATGTCATAAATTTGATGTCTGTTTACTGAGAAAGAATAAGGGACAGGAAAGAAGCAGAATTAGAGGAATTTGAATCTCAATTTTTTTGTTGCAACTGGATAGAAAATGGAGTTTTTCAATCACTATAAGGAATCCATGGTATACACATGAGTCAAAAATCAACTCACCAAAGCTTTAAGCTGGTAGAGTGCGTTATGAAAAAAAGTCATAATCTACTGAGGCAATGATGATGTGTTGTGCTTGGCAACAACACAACCTACAACGCTGAATTAAGTAAGCAAGATTATTCTAGTGTGTGAGAAGTTACTCTGTCGGCTAAATTAATATCTGGTAAGGAAGTGTAATGTAGTAAGCAATTAACCTACCGGATTTCGATTAAATTTCTTTATTTTGAAAGATAATTTATGATTGTGGTTACAAATAAAAGTGATTTAATTCTTGCTAGATTCAGTGAAAGTGCGATCGCATCATGAATAAATATTATAATGTGAAGCAATGAGTAAAGGCGAAGACTCGATATAAGCCTTTTTTGCAGAAACAGAAATATCGTTGAATTTGCCAAAGCGACAACTACAGCGGTTATATAATGTTCTCCAAAATACAATTCAAAATCATGAAGCACACCTCAATGATCCAAATTTAGATCCTCAAGGCCAGGTAAAATATACACGCCAGAGTTTTGAAGATTGCTACTTACTCGTGTACCTAGATTGGGTACTCAAGCAGAATGATTAAGCTCAGTCTACAGAGGAAGCACCGAAGCGATAGCCTTTGCCGTAAACTGTGTGAATCAACGGAGTTTCTTTACCTACTTCTATTTTGCGGCGTAGCAAGCGAATTAATGCGGCTATGACATTGCTGCTAGGTTGTTCGTCATCTTGCCATAGATGTTGCAAAATTTGTGCATGAGTTAGCAACTGTCCAGTGTTTTCCATAAAATATAGCAACAGCTGGCTTTCTTTTTGTGATAGTTCAATAATTCGCCCTTGGCGATAAGCTATTTGGTTGTCGGCATCGAGTTCTAAATCAGCTACGATAAGACGTCTAGTGGCGGTAGTGTCATAAGCTTGAGAACCAGAACGACGCAATAAAGCACGAACTCGTGCTAGTAATTCCCGTAGTTCAAACGGTTTAATTAAATAATCATCTGCACCCGCATCTAAACCTTTTACACGGTCATCTAAGGTATCCTTGGCTGTAAGAAATAAGACAGGCGTAGTTTTACCTTGGCGTCGCAATTCTTGACAAATCTCTAACCCCGTTTTTCCTGGTAGCATCCAATCTAAAATTAATAGGTCATAGTTGCCTACTTGCACAAATTCGCTACCACTTGTACCATCATAAGCGGCATCCACTGTGTAACCTTCACGCGTTAACAGGCGACTCAAAGGGTCGGTTAGTTCTGCTTCATCATCAACCAATAAAATTCTTATGCTGCTTGAGCTAAGCATTTGATTCAGTTATCAGTTACTTGTACTGAGCAAAGTCATACCCTGCGGGAACTTGCTACGCGTAGCGTCTCCGACAGGAGAAGTATCAGTTATCAAGGTGAGTCAGAGTCTCTCGCTTCCATAAACGATGTGTTGCAATCGAGTTTTAAATAAACATTTGAAATTTTGATAACTGTTCACTGATTTAATATTATTAACCGTCAAAACGCCAAGGATATCAAGAAAAAGAATGCTAACTGTTGCATTGCCCAAAGGAGAACTGCTCAAAAATAGTATCCGTCTACTACAGGGTGTAGGCTTAGATTTTAGTGCTTTTTTAGATTCTGGAAATCGTCAACTTCAGATTTCTGATGCTAGTGGACAAGCAAAAGGGCTACTAGTTAGGGCACAGGATGTTCCAGTTTATGTAGAATATGGTCAAGCACAGCTAGGTGTTGTCGGTTACGATGTGTTGCGTGAGAAACAGCCACAAGTCGCACACATGGTTAATTTGCAGTTTGGGTATTGTCGCATGTCGGTGGCAGTTAAAGCATCCAGCTCTTACCGATCGCCTTTAGACTTGCCGCCTCATGGTAGAGTTGCTTCTAAATACGTCAATTGCGCTCGTGAATATTTCCAAGGTCTAGATTTACCTGTGGAAATAGTACCACTTTATGGTTCAGTAGAGTTAGGCCCCATTACAGGCATGTCAGAAGCGATCGTAGATTTAGTTTCCACAGGGCGGACTTTGCGAGAAAATGGTCTGATTGAGATTGCCACTTTGTATGAAAGTACCGCACGGTTGATTGTTCATCCTTTGAGTTACCGTCTCAACGCAAGTAATCTCAGTGATGTTATTAGCAAGTTGCGAGGAGTGGGGAGTAGGGAGGAGGGATGAGGGGGATGAGGGGGATGAGGGGGATGAGGGAGAAAAATAATTACCCAATCCCCAGTCTCCTAGCAACTTGCCAAGCTCAGTGGTGACTCCTGATCGAAGAATAAAAGGATACAATCACTATTATTTATGGAGATTGTAATGCGTGAAAGCGTGAATGCGTGAATTCCCCGATACCCATTTAAACTTTTGGAATAAAGATGGAGTTGGAAGAAGATTAAGGTAGTTGCATAAAATTTTTCATACCAAA
This sequence comes from Desmonostoc vinosum, assembly GCF_059505385.1. Classification (NCBI taxonomy): domain Bacteria; kingdom Bacillati; phylum Cyanobacteriota; class Cyanophyceae; order Nostocales; family Nostocaceae; genus Desmonostoc; species Desmonostoc vinosum. The sequence goes on along the minus strand of NZ_JCACKM010000061.1, from coordinate 30,171 downwards.
TTCTGCTAGCAACAGGTTGAATTTTTCCCTGTCAGTACTATGCCGTTTAGGTTTCTCTGTACCAATCTTCATCAACCATTTGCTATATGACTCGTCTATGAATCATCTGATTTTTTGAGTATGAATATGTCTGTAGATTGATGCAATATTGCGGGCATCATCAATGCCGCGATGATGTGTGCCTATCAACTCTATCCCCAGATACTCAAGAGCTTGGGCCATGCCAAATTTTTTAGATACACATAGATATTCGGAAAACTCTTCTTTGATATTTTTGTGTTCCGATGCAAAAGGATAAGGGATATTATGAAACTTACAATCTTGGATAAATTGCTTCTTGTCATAGTTTCCCCAAGAACAAAAAATATAATTAGGAAAGGATTTCAACCATTCTCTAAAATGAGAAATCACCTCTGGAAATTGCGGTGCTTGATCAACATCTTGTTGACAAATACTAGTCAGTTCGGTGCAAAATTTTGTTAGCTGCGGATGTCTTACAGGTTGAACGAATTGTTGATATTCTGAATCAATTTCCCATGTTTCTCGATTTAGCATCACTGCACCAATCTCGATGATTTCCATTCCATGACGAGGAACACTATCATCATTGCTACAAGTTGCTTCAACATCTACTACTAAAAAATAATTAGTCATAAGTTATTTTTTTAAATGTTTCTATATCAATTCTAAATTATTCATTCTTAACAAGTTCCGTGGGTTTAAGTCCCCCGGTTCCATAACCGGCAAGTTTTGTGTTGGGGTCAAATCCCTATTACAAAACTTAATTACGCGCTTCGCAGCGGTAGCGAGTCCGCGATAGCGTAAAGCCTACGGCATAGCTTCGCTTAGAGCGACACAGGAGCGTCGCGTCATTACGAATTACGAATTACGAATTATTTAATAAGAACCCCGAATTCCTTGTAAAAATCCGGGGTTCTATAAGCGGCTAATTATGATTTAAAACTGCATGAATGCGTGTTCAATCTCTTGAACGTTTAAAGCCTGTAATCAGAAATGGGATGTTGCCTAACTTGATAATCCCTTAATGCACTGGTGGAAAGTACAGTTCTGCCATCTTTTTTAAAGGTCGAGATTTGTCCTTTCTGCATAGCGGTATACAAAAAGCTCTGACTCACACCTAAACGCTTTGCTGCCTCTGCTAGTGAAATGCCTTGCCTCTGCATATTGAGAGTTGCCTTCCTTGCAATCCAAATTAGATTGCTATCTAAGAATAATTCTAACAGAGTATTAAAAATTATTAAGTAATATAACATTTAGACTACTTATGTGTAACATAATAATCTCTTATTAGCTTTGACCTTTATCCAGAAGAAAACATGCCGTGGATGGAATTGAGTCTTAACACAACACACGAGGGTGTGGATTGGGTCTATACATTAATTGCTCAGACCATTAATATTGGTGACGTGCAGATTAGAGAATATGCCAAACTCAACCAATCTAGTTTGGATGAACAAGACTGGGCATTTACGATGAGCTTATATTTAGCCTGCGATGTTCATTTGCACACACGTACAGAAAAAATCGTTAATCTGCTGCTACCCTTGCACCGTACAGGATTAGCAACAGCAATTCGGCAAAGTTTTATTGAGGAGAAGCCAAAAGACACAGATGTAATCAATCCCTTTATTCATCGCATTGGCAGGTTCGTTATCCTGAGTCCTAGTTTACCTGATCAATCGCAGGCAGCAGAGGAAGTAATTTTGAGACTGAACAAAACTCTCTGCTTCGGCAGCGGTTTACATCCAACAACTGCTACCTGCCTGAAACTGATTGAGCGTTACATTTCTCCAGGGATGAATGTTCTTGATTTGGGTTCGGGTTCAGGTATTCTCAGTGTTGCAATGGCAAAGCTGGGAGCAAACGTCTTAGCACTAGACAATGACATGATTGCTGTGCAGGCAACTCAAGACACTGTGCGTTTGAATGGAGTAGAGCAGCAGGTTAGTGTCATGGCAGGGAGTTTGGGAGCTGGAAGCGATTTGGGACATTGGATGAACAAAGATATTACCGACAACATCCAAAAAATCCCAGCTAAAAAGAGCTTTGACTTGATTACTGCGAATATCCTCCCATGGGTGAGTATTACCCTTGCCGATGAATTTCAGTGTGCGCTACGTCAGACTGACACAAATCCAGGGCTACTGATTACATCAGGTTTCACCGTTGATAATGAGGAAAATGTTGCAACTGCTTTAACACAGGCAGGATTTGAGTTCGTTGGTTGTGAGCGATCGCATGAGTGGGTGGCACTTGTCTATCGCTTAAAATGAGGCTGGAAAGTTGTGATTCATATTAAATCAATACCTTCACCAATTTAAAAATTAGCTTTATCTCCCAGTACTCTTTTTCGGCGAAGGTATTGCAAGGTGACTACAGTATTAAAATTTGAGAAAAAATGCTGAAATTCTGCCAAACCTATACTCTAAGGAAAATTTGTGTTACGTAAATTTTACTGTTAGGGCCAACAGCAACACCAATCCCCGTGAGATTGTATTTTCCTTTGATATTAGCAAGATGCCCTGGACTGCGGAGCCAGCTTTGAACAGCTTGTTTAGCAGGGTCTGTATAGCCCTGGTTATAAGCAACATTTTCGCCAGCAGCGATAAAGGGAATACCAATGGCTTTAACTCGCTGGCTAAACCCACTATGCCCAAACGAGACTCTACCCTTTGCCATATTCTGACTGTGAATCCTTGCTTGATTATCGCAGGCAGAATTGCGTAACAGCACTGGTAGATTCTTTGAACCTCTATAGTTATTGATTTCCTGAAAAACTGCCCGTTCTATAGCAGTGGTGTTGATGTTAGATTGTGCAATAATTTGACGATTTTGACTTAATTTGCCTGAAAACTTGGACGTAGAAGTTTCATCTGGTGCAGAAACAGCGTCGGCTCCACTGGTGAGAATAAGGCTCCCTAAAGTGATGCCATAGATTATTGTTCTCATCATTTTCTGAGAAGTAAACTTTTAGACCATCACCAGATTACTCTTAATTGAACAAATTGCCTAATATTTACACTAATTCGCAATTGGCAATAACACTTATTCCTCGGGTCACTAGGTTTTTCTTTTGGGAACAGTCTGCAATTAATTCCTACTGTTCCCATGTCAATTTTTAAGACTTGCCGCCAGGTGAAGCCGCATTAACCAAGTCTGGCTTTTCCTCAACTGGAGGATGTTCGATAGCTTGAGCTGATGTCGGGCGTTGATGCCTATCAAGAGTTTGTATCTTAACAGGCTGACTTTTCTCAATCGATTGATAAAGTGCTTGAATGATGCGAACGTCGTTTAATCCTTCCATACCTGACGGCTCTGGGTCTTTATCTTGTAGAATACAATCTGAGAAATATGTAAACTCAGCCGCTAGCTGATCGTGTGCATCAAAAGCGCGTTCTTGGGTTTCACCATTAATTGTCAGATAGTGTTTTAATCTTCCCTGCCAAGTGTAAGCAGATTCTGCTCGCAAGTCGCCTTTTGTACCTACAACCTGATAGGTTGACACTTTTGCAGCTCCAAAACTACAAGTGAAACTCGCCAGTCGCTCATTGGGAAAACGTAAAATAGCGCTAGTCATTTCCTCGACTTCACTGAAGCGCTGTTCTCCCTTATTCGCAGCAACAGCAAATACTTCTAGCGGTTCATCTTCAAATAGATAACGTGCAGCATTAATACAGTAAATACCGATATCATCCAAAGTACCACCACCTGCAACCTCTCGTAAACGAACGTTGCCTTCCTCTACTTGTTGAGTAAAAACTGAGTTGAAAATGCGTGGTTCACCAATTTGCTTTGAACGTACAATTTCGATTGCTTGTAAGTTTGCAGGCTCTAAATGTAAGCGGTAGGCAATCATCAGCTTCACATTGTTATCTCTAACAGCTTTAATCATTGCTTCACACTCTTGTTCGGTGACAGCCATTGGCTTCTCACACAGCACATGAATTGCTTGGTTGGCTGCACGCACGGTGTAATCACAATGCAGGTGATTAGGTAGTGCAATGTAAACTGCATCTATTTCGCCGCTTGTCAGACAGTCCTCGTATTCTTCATAGGAGTAAGTATGCTGAATACTATACTTTTTACTGAGTTCTTCACGTTTAGTAGGATCATCGGAAACCAAAGCAACTAATTCCGAGTTATCGGTATGGACAAACGCAGGTAAGGCAGCGTCTTGAGCAAACCAACCCAAACCGACAACAGCGTAACGAATTTTTTGCTTTTCGTTTGTAGCCATTATTTTTAAACCTCTTGATGAAGAACTTGTTTACCAAGAATCACTCTTTTACAGTGATAAAATTTGGCAAATTTTCAATCCTACCAATGAGGGAAACTCTAATAATACTTAGGAAATATATAGGAATCTGACTTGATTAATGAAATTATTTACGTAGGTAGGGAGTAGGATAGAAGAGAGTTTCAAGGTATATGGAGTTTTTTCACCAAATCAAATAAGCTAATAATCATTCAAATTGCATCCCCGCGTCTCCCCTTAAGCGCGTCCTCCGAAGTTTGCTCAACGGGGGGAACCCCCGCACGCAACTTCTCTTTGCGTCTTTCTGAGGCAAAGGATTATGCAAGTTAAAGGCAGATTAGCTTATGAGTCCGATCTGATTTGTGAAAATTCGCGGTGTCCAGATCCCCGAAGTTCTCACGAATGATTTAGGATTGCTATATCTAGTTATATCGCGTTCGCTTCAAGAGTCATAAGCTAATGCGCCTAGATATTGCACTATTTTCCGTGTAGATTGCGTTATTAGTTATTAGTCATCAGAATTGTCTTTAGATGGTTCTATCCAAAGTTCGGTACAAGCATCAGCATCCTCTATGGTTAAAGTATCTGTTGATGAGTCGTCTTGTAGCTGAGAATGTCTGCTTTGAAAAGTGATCAACTCATCAACTACCTTAAAAGCTGCCGATGCAGACTGATATCGCTGTTTAAAGTCATCCCGCACCATCTTAGAGAGAATCTCTGCTAAAGAGTTGCTGACTTGTGCTTTGTCGCTCCAGTTTAACTCTCCATCAGCTTTGCGAGTTAATTCATGAGGAGCTATACCTGTCAGGGCTTTTATGCCAATCATGCCGATCGCATAGATATCACTACTATACTGCGGACGCCCAAAACATTGCTCGCTGGGTGCATAACCTCTAGTGCCAATACCAATGGTAAAGGGGTTGTGTTCTTGCTCTTGGTTACGGATTGTCGAAACTTCTTTCACAGCTCCAAAATCGATCAGTACTAGTTTGCCATCTGAGTGTCGTCTGATAATGTTGCTGGGTTTAATATCGCGGTGAATCACACCGTTTTCATGAACAAATGCTAATGTTTGCAATAAATCCCGTAGTATTTTGATCGCTACGGTTTCTAAAAGGGGTTTGCCTAGTGGCAACTCTTGACTCAAAGGATGACCTATTACATATTCTTGAACCAAGTAAAATTCTTCGTCTTCTTCAAAGTAAGCCAAAAGTTGAGGTATTTGGCTGTGCGTGCCCAATTTTTCGAGTATTTGCGCCTCGGAGTTGAATAAACGTCTCGCCAATTGCAATCCTTCAGATTGGGGATTAGCGGGTCTTAGTTGCTTGACTACACATTGGGGATTGCCAGGACGCTGTGTATCTTCTGCAACATAGGTTTCGCTAAATCCACCTGAACTGAGAACTTTGACAATTTTGTAGCGGTTGGCGAGCATTTTCCCGGATACAGCCAAATCTCGTTGCTGGATTAAGTCTTGGAAATCATCTTGTTGACTAATAATCTCTTGAACAATAGGGGAAGCTTTGTATTTCTGAAAGATGTTCACCAATTGGTGTTTTCTCATCTTTTCCCTAGCGACTTCAGTTCCCAGGTAAAACAGTCCGTTGCAGGCGATCGCTAGTATTGGTAAAGTAGTTGGAAAAATTAACTGATTATAGATAAATAATATGTAGCAAGTCCCACCCCAAACACCAGCGATGATTATACTCCGGAAAAACCTAGTAATTCCGCGCTTGCTTCTAGTAACTACGAAGGCTGTACCGCCAACTAAAAACAATACAAATAAACCCCGCAATGCTGGGCTAGTAATCGCTTCACCAATCGCTTTATCTGTAAGCAATGTGGCGATCGCATTCGCGTGAATTTCTACTCCCGACATCCGATCAGGGCTAGCGATTACGGGGTGATAATCATTGCTTAACTGAGCTGTAGCTCCAATCAAGACTATCTTGTCTTTGAAAAACTTGCCTTTTTGTAAATAATTGTTCCAGTTTTCTTCATCTAGTACGTACCATAAAGGTATCGGCTCAAATGTACCTGTTGGCCCCCAAAAGTAAATGCGATCGCCTTTCGGTTGGGAATAATTGATTTGCGCCCCCCTCAGTACCGCTTCATCAAATGAGGGTAGTTTGGCTGTAAAAACACTCTCTTGCCCCAACAATTTGGGAAACTCGCTGGCCAGTCGGTGAACTTTGCCGTCAACTTCTAGAGGAAAATTCACTGTACCAACGGATACTGACCCTTTACGAAACATCTGTTGCGGCTGTGTCAGTTGCATGAATGTCCCTTGGTGCGTTTCAAAATTTTCGTAGAGTGCCCCTAAGGTAACTTTGCCGCCATATTTTTGTAATGCAGCTTGCAGTAGGCGATCGTCAGTATCTCCATAGCTGCTTTGTGTATCAAAAATTATGTCTACACCTACAGACCGCGCACCTGCTTTCATCAATTTTGCAACTATTTGTCCATATGCAGCCCGTTTGTAGGGAAAAGACTTCAATGGTTCTAAGTCGGCATATTGTAGCGGATCTAGTTTATAGTACTGCTCGGGAACTGATATTGATTGCTCGTCTATCGCCAAAATTACAATGTTTTCCGGGGGGAAAATTGCCCCGCGCAGTTGAAAAAAATTAGCAAACGCTTGATTTTCTATCACTTGAACGAAGTCTAAACTCAAAGCACTTAGCATCGCTGCTGCTATGGCTGAAGCCCCAGCAAGTAAATGACCAAAACGCAGTATTTGCTGTGACTGGCGCGTTGATGCTGTTACAGTTGCCTGTGTCGGTTTAGTTGACAGTCTATTGGCAGTAGAGACTGGTTTTTTAGTTAAGGTAGATGTAGGTTCTTCTGCCATATTATGTTACTGATTGATTTAGTTACAACAGTTCTTAGCGGCAGGCAGAAGCTGACATTAATGTTTTGAAATGTTAAATTTTGCCTGATGCCATTTGAGTTCAAGATGCCTACCAAGTTTTTTATTTGATAGTCTGCAATTAGAAGTTAGTCCTTCTGGGCTGTGGCTTTTCAATTATTCTGACCCTGTTTTAGAGCCATCACTTTGAAATAATACTTAAATGAAAAGTTTATACATTTGTAAAGTATCTTCTGTTTTCCAACAAACTTACGTTACTAAAGTTCCTCCCCAAAAGATTCCTATATAAGCACTGCCTAAGTTCATCTGTTTTTCTGACTGAAGCTCTAAACAATAGATTGTCTCATAGATTAATGCCATAAATACTTGCTGCTCTACTCGGTTGCAAAGAGATTTTACACTAATCTCGCCAACAGGTTCATCTCTGTGTAAGGTTCTACTAGAAACAGTCCTTAAGACTTCTTCTGTTTTTAGCGTAGTGTTGGTATCCTTCACAAAGCATGTCCTTCTGTTGGCAGCAACTTATATCCTACCTTAAGGCTATACCATACCTCTTTAGGAGTAAACTTGACTGTTATATAGCAAAGAATGCTGTTACCCAGTCGATTTTATTGGTAGATTTTGATCACAGACTAGATCTTGTAGTGTCGGAGGTGAAAAAAACACAGAGCGCTAATTATCTCAACTTCAATATTGCAAACAATTTTATGCTTTGAAAGAGGTAAGATAAAAGCTATACAGTAAAACCTACTTCGCAGACATTAGCAAATTTGTCATTTGAGAATTGCTATAATCTATTGTTCCATTAAATTCTTTTCTATTATTAGGTGTAAATTTCTATGGGTTCTCCAATGAATCGTCTGTCTATTTTTGTAGACGGAAACAATATGTTCTATGCTCAACAAAAAAATGGCTGGTTTTTTGATCCCCGACGAGTTTTAGAGTATTTTAAACACGAGCAATCAGAAACAACATTAATTAATGCATTCTGGTACACTGGCTTAAAAGACCCACAAGATCAAAGAGGTTTTAGAGATGCTCTCATTAGTTTAGGATATACAGTAAGAACTAAAATACTCAAAGAATACTATGATGATTCCTCTGGTCGTTACTCCCAAAAAGCGAATTTAGATATTGAAATTGTCGTAGATATGTTTAACACTGTAGATCAGTATGACAGAGTAGTATTATTTAGTGGTGATGGAGATTTTGAAAGAGCAATTGAGTTATTACGTTCTAAAAATACACATATTACAGTGGTATCGACCGAAGGAATGATCGCCAGAGAATTACGTAATGCTACGGATAGATATATAGATTTAAACGATATTAGAGACCAAATAGAGAAAGTAGAAGGTTAGTAATCTTAGCAATTATTTACAAAATTAAAAGTAAAACACTTAAGTTAATAATTCAAAATTCAAAACTGTTACCACGACTGTAGCAAGATCCCGAAGGGTAACACAAGCTACGTATAGACTCAGGGGTATTAGACCCTAACATCCTGATCAACAAAAGGGCCAGATAATGACTAACCGAGCAGATAGAATCATCATCTTTGACACTACACTCCGAGATGGAGAACAATGCCCTGGGGCAACTTTGAATATAGAGGAAAAACTAATTATCGCTAAGCAATTGGCGCGTTTGGGTGTAGATGTCATTGAAGCTGGTTTTGCTTTTGCTAGTCCGGGAGATTTTGCAGCAGTCAGCAAAATTGCTCAAATTGTGGGGACAGAAGATGGCCCTGTAATTTGTAGTTTGGCCAGGGCGCGACAAGATGATATCAAAGCAGCCGCAGAAGCAATCAAAGCGGCAGCACATCGCCGCATTCATACCTTTATTGCGACTTCTGATATTCATCTGCAATACAAACTCAAAAAAACAAAAGCAGAAGTGTTAGCGATCGCTCAAGAAATGGTAGCCTACGCTAAAAGCTTCACAGATGATGTAGAATTTTCTCCTGAAGATGCCGGACGTTCCGAACCAGAGTTTCTCTATCAAGTATTAGAGCAAGCGATCAAAGCTGGAGCAACAACAGTCAATATTCCCGATACAGTTGGTTACACTACCCCCAGCGAATTCGGCGCACTGATCAAAGGTATCAAAGAAAACGTCCCCAATATCAACCAGGCGATTATTTCTGTTCACGGTCATAACGATTTAGGTTTAGCAGTTGCCAACTTTCTAGAAGCCGTTAAAAACGGTGCGCGACAACTAGAATGTACCATCAACGGTATTGGTGAACGAGCAGGAAATGCCGCCTTAGAAGAATTAGTCATGGCGTTGCATGTCAGACGACAGTATTTTAATCCTTATTTTGGCAGACCATTAGATTCTCTAGAATCCCTGACAAATATCGACACGCGTCAAATTTATAAAACATCGCGTCTAGTTTCTAATTTGACAGGAATGTTAGTGCAACCAAATAAAGCAATTGTCGGAGCAAATGCATTTGCTCATGAGTCTGGCATTCATCAAGACGGCGTATTAAAAAACAAACTCACCTATGAAATAATGGATGCTCAATTGATAGGTTTGACAGAAAATCAAATCGTCTTGGGCAAACATTCGGGAAGAAACGCCTTCCGCACCCGTTTAAAAGAATTAGGTTTTGAGCTATCAGAAACTGAGTTAAACAAAGCCTTCGTCAGATTTAAAGAAGTAGCGGATAAAAAGAAAGAAATTTCCGATTGGGACTTAGAAGCAATTGTAAATGACGAAATTCAACAAGCACCCGATTTATTCCGCTTAGAATTAGTACAAGTTTCCTGTGGTAGTAACGCCCGTCCCACCGCTACCGTTACCCTCCGCACTCCAGAAGGCGAAGAATTAACCGATGCAGCCATCGGTACCGGGCCAGTAGACGCTGTTTATAAAGCAATTAACCGGGTAGTTAATGTACCTAACCAATTGATTGAATTTTCTGTACAATCAGTAACAGCAGGAATTGATGCCATTGGAGAAGTAACCATCCGCTTACGTTACGAATCAAGAGTGTTTTCAGGTCATTCAGCAAACACAGATATCATCGTGGCATCAGCTCAAGCTTATTTAAATGCGCTCAATAGATTACATGCAGCATTGCAAAGTCAAGAAAAACCAAAAGGAGTATCTACACAAAAAGTGTAAAAACACTTCTGTTGTGATTTGCAGTTAGTCGGAAAACATCAGTGGGATAGCACACCTGTACTACTCCGCTGAGTTTTTGTATATATTTAGTTGCTTTTTTATACATTCATATTTCGCAAAAAGTCAAGCATATTGAATTATTAATATTTTTTACTTTCGAGATTTTGTGATTTACCTAATAGCAAGAAAATTTTATCCTGAGAATGAAAGTTTATGATCAATCAAGTTGTAAAATGGTTAACGAAAAAACTACAGAATTGCCACTCTGGGTACAAGATAGAGATATAGTCATTGCTCAAGATCAAGAAGTACAGTGGCGAGAAGGAAAACGTCCAGATTATTCATTTACCAATGAATTTCTTAATCGAGAGAGAAAATTTCAGCATTCCGAAGGTTCTTTAGAAGCGCTCGCTCAAAATTTAGTCCGCACTTTTGAAATGGAAGCTTCTCATAAATCTAATCCCGAACAGTGGCTTTCTATTGTTGCTGATAAGTTTAAAATGAGTAGCAATGGCGGACAACAATACACTGCCCAAGAGGTTGCAACTCAAGGAACCTATAACTTATTTCTCGGTGAAAGTGAGCAGTATAGTTCCAAATCAGAAACCTTTGAATCTTCATTTGAACTTTTTCATACAGCCTTTCCTAATGGCTTCCTTTGGGAATTAACAGAAGTACTTTCTGGGCCGCCTAGTGTTACCTTTAAGTGGCGACATTGGGGAACATTTAGTGGTTCCTATAAAAACTATACACCTACTGGAGAAACAGTAGAAATGGTAGGAGTTAGTATTGCTCGCGTTACTGATGATTTGAAAATTGAGTCCTTGGAGCATTATTTTGATAACAATGCTTTTCTGCAAAAATTAACGAGTGGTGGTTGTCCTTTCCACCCCTAAAATGATGATTAGCATCAGCGTTTGCAATATTCCAATGATGAAAATACTGAACCATTAACTATAAAGCAAAAGCTATATTTAGCAGGCTTATTGCAAAAGTAGTTCTGTTTGCGTTCTTCTTTGCGCGGCAGTTGCTCATGGGGAAAACCACTCTTCTGCGCGCTGCCTTTGCGTGTTAGTGTTCGCGAAGCGTCTCGTAGAGAAGCGGGGCGTAGCCCGGTAAAAAAAGATTTATGCATGAGGTCTAGTATTCAAGGATATGGGTGCATCTAGTATTGACTATGAATCAGCCGACAACAAAATCTTGGCAAGAAGTTCTTGCAGCTTTTAAAAAAATTTGGGGTTACGAAGATTTTCGTCCACCACAGGGAGAAATCGTCAGCAGTTTGTTAGCACAAAAAGATGCGCTAATAATCATGCCCACAGGCGGAGGAAAATCAATTTGTTTTCAACTGCCAGCATTGCTACAAACAGGTTTAACTTTAGTAGTTTCACCTCTAGTAGCATTAATGGAAAACCAAGTACAAGAACTGCAACAATATCATCAAAAAGCTGCACTTTTACACAGTGAATTATCTCCATCCCAACGCCGATTAACACTGCAAGCTTTAGAAAAACAACAGCTAAGATTACTTTATCTATCACCAGAAACTTTACTAAGTCTGCCAGTTTGGGAAAGATTATCTCATCCCCAATTACAAATTAACGGTTTAATTCTGGATGAAGCTCATTGCTTAGTGCAATGGGGAGAAACATTTCGCCCAGCTTATCGCAGATTAGGAACCGTCAGACCTGCACTGTTAAAATCAAAACCACTAGGCACAAAAATCAGCATAGCCGCTTTTACTGCCACTGCCGACCCCTCTGCTCAAAAAATCATTCAAACAGTCTTACAATTACAGCAACCAGAGGTTTTTCGCTTAAATCCCTATCGTCCTAATCTCCATCTCAGCGTTCGTATAGCTTGGACACCAAGAGGCAGAAAGCAACAATTATTAAAATTTATCCAAAATAGACCACAACAAGCTGGGTTAATTTACGTCCGTACCAGACGAGATAGCGAAAACTTAGCCCAATGGTTAGCAGAGATGGGTTATGACACAACTAGCTATCATGCAGGATTGGGTGCAACAGAACGCCGTGCAGTGGAAACTAGTTGGTTAGGTGGTAAAATTCCCTTCGTTGTCTGCACCTGTGCATTTGGTATGGGAATAAATAAACCAAACGTGCGTTGGGTAATTCACTTTCACTCGCCACATCTGCTATCAGAATATGTGCAAGAAATCGGCCGTGCTGGCAGAGATGGAAAACCAGCCGAAGCATTAACTTTGATGAGTGAACCAACAGGATGGTTGGATTCAGAAGATAAGCAAAGACAGCAGTTTTTTCAACAACAAATGCGATCGCAACAGCAAACAGCACAACAACTAATCAAAAAACTACCACAACAAGGAGAAGTTAATAAAGTAACGCGACAATTTCCCGATAGTGCGATCGCATTAGCTTTACTTCATAGCAGTGGTCAGTTAAACTGGCTTGACCCTTTTCATTACATCATAGAAAGCAAAGCTAAGAGTCAGCCATCAACACAATTACATGCTGCTCAACAAATGAATCAATACTTGAATCATAAACAATGTCGTTGGCAGTTTTTATTAAACGCTTTTGGTTTTGCCAAAGAAGTACCTAACTGGCGTTGCGGACATTGCGATAATTGCCGCTAGCCGAGTGATACCATGTCCGGCTAATCACTTATCATAAAAATTTCTCCCTTGTCCCCCTTCGGGTGACGCTCGCAAGCTCGCTAACGCAGTCGCCTGCGGAGGGAAACCCTCCTTTACTCGCTGTCTCACCGCGTCTCCCTATCTCCGCGTCACTTTAAACGGACATGATATGAGGATGTCAAATTGAGTTTATAGATGCCCAATCCCTAGTCCCTAATCCCCAATCCCCAATCCCTCAAAAGATAGAGTTTGCAGTCATAACCCTGTTGTAAAATAGACATAAGAAGGATTCGGGGGGCCATTTACTGGTCATAAACGCCTATAGAGACCATCTTCGGTAATCTCCAAGGTTTAAAGTCCAGCCAGCTGAAGCAACTACAGCGGCTGTACCACCAGCGCATACCAGGCGATCGCATCACCACGCCTGAGTTTTCTCAGCGACTGGCAGCAATTAGTACTGAAATCAATCAGCCTGTGTGTGCCTACCTCAACCGTCGCGGACAAGTGATTCGTGTAGGGGTAGGCACACCGCGTCAAACGCAAATTCCACCGCTGGAACTGCCCCGTTACGGTGCAGAACGACTCAGCGGTATTCGTTGTATCGCCACTCACTTAAAATCAGAACCGCCTAATGAAGCAGCACTGACAGCGATGGCATTGCAACGGCTAGATGCGCTGATTGTAATCAACATCACAGGGTCAGGATTTCAACGGCGGGGAGGCGGTGCTACTGGGTATGTCAAAGAAGCCTATTTAGCTCATTTGGCATCAAATACCAAACAGCTAGTCTCAACTCTAGACTCAGGAATCAAAACTCAAGACTCATCCCTATATTCCAGCGTATCGCCGCCTTTGAGCTTAGATACACTGGCACAACAAGATTTTATCGACTTAGTAGAAGGTCTAGAAGCAGAATTCCGCCGGGAATTTATCGCCCAAGAAGTCGATGCCGACCACGATCGCGTGTTACTTGTAGGGCTAATGACTGATGATCTGACTCCTCAACGATTCCAGGACACCTTAGCCGAACTGGCACGGTTAGTGGATACAGCTGGTGGAGAAGTATTACAAACAGTACAACAAAAGCGATCGCGCATTCATCCGCAGACAGTAGTCGGTGAAGGTAAAGTGCAAGAAGTCGCCCTGACTGCCCAAACTTTAGGAGTCAATCTCATCGTTTTTGACCGCGACCTCTCACCCTCCCAAGTCCGCAACTTAGAAATGCAAATTGGTATTCGGGTGGTTGACCGCACCGAAGTAATTTTAGATATCTTTGCCCAACGTGCCCAATCTCGTGCCGGGAAATTACAAGTAGAACTAGCACAGCTAGAATACAACCTACCGCGACTCACCGGTAGAGGACAAGCAATGTCCCGATTGGGTGGTGGAATCGGCACTCGCGGCCCTGGTGAAACTAAACTAGAAACCGAACGCCGCGCCATTCAACGACGGATTTCTCGACTGCAACAAGAAGTCAATCAATTGCAAGCACATAGATCGCGCTTACGACAGCGACGACAGCATCGAGAAGTCCCCTCAGTAGCTTTAGTCGGTTATACCAACGCTGGCAAATCCACCTTACTAAATGCCTTAACCAACGCGGAAGTATATACAGCCGACCAGCTATTTGCTACTCTTGACCCCACCACGCGCCGCTTGGTAATTCCTCATGCCGTAACTAGTGAATCCCAAGAAATTCTGATTACAGATACAGTAGGGTTCATCCATGAATTACCCGCGTCTTTAATGGATGCCTTTCGCGCTACTTTAGAGGAAGTCACAGAAGCCGACGCCTTGCTGCATTTAGTGGATTTGTCTCATCCAGCTTGGTTGAGTCATATTCGTTCAGTCAGGGAAATTCTAGCGCAAATGCCAGTAACCCCCGGCCCAGCATTGGTTGCTTTTAACAAGATTGACCAAGTAGATAGTGAGACACTAGCACTAGCCAGAGAAGAATTTCCTCTAGCAGTGTTTATTTCTGCAAGTCAGCGCTTGGGATTAGAAACCCTACGCCAACGCCTTGCTCAGTTAATTCAATATGCTGTTGACTGTGGGTAAATAGAGAGTCTTAATGGTATTTTTAATTTTAAGACACCCAGTAGCAATACTGGGTTTTTTCCTGATATGAAGCTAAAAATAAAGTGTTTTTAAACATAGGTCTGTATTATAGACAACTTACTATTAAATACCTAAATTAGTATAAGCCTAATTTATTGGGTGCTTTTTGTATCAGATGGATAGCTCTTTAACAAATTCCTATCTTCATCAATTGAGCCTTGACTTTCTGTTTTGTCAGTACTGAACAGCATGAAAAATCTCTTTGCAATTTTTAAAGTACCTGCCTTTTTGGCTACTACTGCCTTTGTAGCGTCGCTTTCTGTTCTTTCCCCGGCTAACGCCGCTTCTATGAATTTCACTATTGATGACTTTACAGGATCTGATACTCGGGTCAAGTTCACCTTGGATGATGCAGTAGCAGGTTCTGGTAAAGTTCAGTTTAAAGTAGACTTTTTATCGACTGGCAGTAACACAATTGCTGATATTCGTGGAGTTTTCTTTAACATTTTGGATGATACACTTCTGACTGGTCTTCAAGTAGTAGGTACAGATGTAACAGCTAAAAAATTTGGCCCTGCTGGAACGGTTGATTCTGTTGGCAGCAATAGTAACAATCTGAACGGCAATGGAAACCAGAAGAACTACTTTGATGCTGGTGTAGAAATTGGTCAAGAAGGTATAGGTCAAGGAAAAGGTGACATTCAATCAACGACCTTTACCCTATTCCACAATTCAAAAGCTCTAACTTTGGCTCAATTTTCCGAGCAAAACTTCGGAGTACGTCTAATGAGCGTAGGTTCTGGAAACAATCGTAATGGAAGTAGCAAACTGAAAGGGCAAGCTTCTTACTACACCCCACCACCACCTCCACCCAAAAAGGTACCTGAGCCTACAACAACAGTTGCCCTCGCTTTATTTGCCTTAAGTACACTGAAAGTTGTAAAGAAAAAGTCTCTAGTACCAGTTTAATTAAAGCTTTTTCAGAGGTTGCGCTGGGTGATACCAGACGCGCCTCTTCAAGGATATTTCATCTAAGTAAACTTTATCCCTCATAACATCTAATCTTAAAATTAAAAATTTTTGAAGCGCAAAAAGCACCTAAATATAAATGTTTAGGTGCTATATATTATTTTGTAAAAGTAATATTATAAATATTAGTCAAATTTCGTGAACTAAAAGTTAATATTTCATCTTCTATTGACTACCTTGATATTAGTAATCCCTGTTAGTACTTTCTAAAGACATAAGCCGAAACTGTGTAGAGCAACCATAGTCAGCAACAACGTTCTAAAATTAAGAAGCATTAGATTAAATTGAGGATATTATGGCTGCAAAAGTGGAAATTTATACTTGGAGGACTTGCCCGTTTTGCATTCGTGCTAAAAACTTGCTAAGCAACAAAGGAGTTGAATTTATCGAATACAGCATTGATGGAGACGAGGCAGCAAGAAGTAAAATGGCTCAGAGAGCAAATGGTAGACGCTCTGTGCCCCAAATCTTCATCAATGACGATCACGTCGGTGGTTGTGATGATATCCACGCTTTAGACCGTCAAGGCAAGCTTGACGACTTACTAGCATCTAGTTGAGAAACTTTTGAGCAATATTAAGAATAACTATTAAATTTCTTGGCGATTGAGGAACAAAGCGTGAAACTAGCTTTTATCATTGATCCCATCCATCAGCTTGACCCGTGCCATGATACTAGTGTTGCCTTAATGGAAGCAGCGCAAATCTTAGGACACGAAGTTTGGGTGACTCAAGCAAACTTATTAAGTGTGGTGGAGGGCAAAGCTTGGGCTATAGTACAGCAAGTAGAAATTGTACCAGTGGAGTTGATAGCAGGGCGCTGGGTAACGGCGAATCCTTGGTATAAATTGAGCGATCGCTCCCTAACTCCCTTAGAAACGATGGACGCCGTATTCATGCGGACAGATCCACCAGTCAATGATTCCTATCTCTATGCTACATACATCTTGGATTACATTGACAAAGAAAGAACCTTAGTAATTAATAGCCCCAGCGGCATCCGGGCAGCAAACGAAAAACTTTACGCGCTTCAGTTTACTCAAGCGATCCCAGAAACAATTGTCAGTGCTGATAAGGAGTTGATTCGGCAATTTGTGCAAGCCAAAGGAGCAACGGTTCTCAAACCACTGGGAAACAAAGCCGGGGAAGGGATTTTGTTTTTGCAATCAAGCGATCGCAACTTCAACTCCATCGTTGAACTCAGTACTCTCCAAGGACGAGTGCCAGTCATGGTACAGACTTACCTACCAGAAGCCAAAGAAGGTGACAAGCGAATCATCCTACTCAATGGTGAACCAATCGGCGCACTTAATCGCCTTGCTAGTGGAACTGATTTTCGCAATAACATGGCAACTGGTGGCACAGTCGCTCAAACCGAAATTACTCCCAAAGAGCATGAAATCTGTACCCAGATAGCCCAAAAACTACGCCAAGACGGCTTAATTTTTGTAGGTATTGACGTTATTGGGGGCTACCTTACTGAAGTAAACGTTACAAGTCCCACAGGAATTCGTGAGATCGACCGATTGGACGGCACTCACCTTGGCCATCAAGTTATTCAATGGGTTGAACAGGCGCTAAGCAATTCAAAATAAAGAAACACTACTTGGATTGGGTAAGCATCTTGGCTCTTGCATGAGTTCAAATCGAACCTTATAGAGATAACCAAAATTGGGGATGGCAACAAAATTGCTAACCCCTATATCTAGAGAAACCCTATCTAGAACTAGCAGATTGTATACAGCGCTCAGCTTGATCTGAGACTGCAAATTCCATCTAAAATCTCAAATCTAAAATCATTTAATTCCTTGGTGTGCGTCGGTTTCTCAGAAAATCGGGAATATCCAATCCGGGTTTCTCTTTAGGAGGTTCTGCAACTGGTGTTGGGGGACTAGCTGCTGGCGGCTGTGATTGTGGTTGTGGCTGTGGTTGTGATGGTGTTGGTCGTTTGGCAGTAGCCGCTACTCGGACATTAGTTACGTTTTGTTGCGGTGCTGCTTGTACCTCACCTGTAAAGCCAGTAGCAATTACAGTAATTCTGACTTCTCCTTGCAGTCTGTCATCAATCACAGCACCGAAAATAATATTGGCGTTGGGATCAACAACTTCATAAATTGCTTCTGCTGCAGCATTCACTTCATGTAAAGTCAGGTCGCTGCCACCAGTGATATTAAAGACAACTCCTCTAGCTCCTTCAATAGAACATTCTAGCAAGGGTGAGGAAATAGCAGCGATCGCCGCTTCTCTAGCTCTAGATTTACCCGAACTCACGCCAATCCCCATCAATGCCGATCCCGCATCTGCCATTACAGCCCGCACATCGGCAAAGTCAACGTTTACCAAACCGGGGATCGTGATGATATCAGAAATTCCTTGCACCCCTTGACGCAACACATCGTCTGCATAGCGAAAAGCTTCCTGCACGGGCGTTTGCTCTGGGATCACTTCCAGCAATTTATTGTTAGGGATAATAATTAGCGTATCTACCCTACTTTTTAACCCTTCAATTCCCTGCTCTGCTTGACTGGTACGGCGACGCCCCTCAAAGACAAATGGACGTGTGACTACACCAACAGTGAGAGCGCCCATTTCCTTAGCGACTTCTGCCACAATCGGGGCTGCACCCGTCCCAGTGCCACCTCCCATACCAGCAGTAATAAACACTAAGTCTGCACCCTCTAAAGCTGTGGCAATTTCATCTCGTGATTCCTCAGCTGCCTTTTGACCAATAGCAGGATTACCACCCGCTCCTAAACCGCGTGTTAGTTTCTGTCCAATTTGCAATCGGCTCGGAGCGCCAGCTAAAGTAAGAGCCTGGGCATCAGTGTTAATTGACCAAAACTCCACACCAGAGACATCAGACTCAATCATGCGATTGACGGCATTGCCACCACCACCGCCAACACCTATCACTTTGATGTTGGCAACCCGACCAGGTACAATCTCACCAATCCGGTTTTCAGCAGGATTTTTCTTGGTATCGTGGTTTTGACCAAAGTTCAGCCCAGAATTATTAAAGGGATTGGTCGAATTAACTGCTAGAGAAAACCCCGGCTGTCCCATCGACTGGGAGTTTTTATAGGTAAGCCCTTGGTTATTATCAAGTGTCATTGGATTTGTGAAAGGTAGATAAACGACTTTTTCAGGTGTTGTTCACCTAAGAGTCAACTATAGTTTGACACTGCCACAATATATGGCATTGTTCTTTATTGTTCTCACTACTTCCAACCCTAACAGGATTGGTAGTGCAAAAATTTGCTCTAGGATAGCTCTAATTAAAGCAGCTGCTCGCACAGCTAATTCTAGAGAAGTATACATACATTTACTTAATATTTTTATGTATAACTTCAACCAGGTATTGATTACTTTACTTCTATGTTGCCAAATTGGCGAATCATATTTTTGGCATTTACAATAGTCTCCTATTACTACTGTTTTTCTAAACAGGTGATAAATTTTACAGTTATAGATATTAACTTTTTTTGGGTTCAATACCATAAAATCAGTATTTAGCTTGTATAATTTATACAAGCCCAAAAAATAGAAATACGACTGTAAGTAATTCATTTTTTGCTTGAGATTGGTTGTAAGTAATAATTTTGAGTAATTAGGTATACACACAAAACCAACAAAAATCACTCTGCACCCAAAACCCTCATTGAATGCTGCTATTTGTGAAAACACGTGATTATGCGTCTTGTCTGCCACGATAATATTGCTAATAGGTTTTACCATTGGAAAAGATTGCAACTTGAAACTCAAAATTTGCTTTTGACTTACCTATACCTATGCTTGAAGCAAAGAACAATTTGCTCGTCAGATTTAAAAACACCCTGATTGATTTATGGTTGAGGATTCCTTGATAGAAATTTATTTGGATAGATATTCAAACTGATGGCAACCCTCACCAGTGTAGTCAACAAACCAAGAGTT
The DNA here is from genome assembly GCF_059505385.1 of Desmonostoc vinosum. Lineage (NCBI taxonomy): Bacteria > Bacillati > Cyanobacteriota > Cyanophyceae > Nostocales > Nostocaceae > Desmonostoc > Desmonostoc vinosum. Next base: position 10,255 of record NZ_JCACKM010000061.1, on the reverse strand, counting down.
GCAAAGACATTTTATAACCCATAATCAGGTTAAGGTCTTTTACTCCTAAAGAGATTTTAGGATTGCCTCTGTTGTTTTGCTTAGAAGCTAATGCTGATTTTTGTACAAGCCGTGGAAAAACTGAAAATAATAAATATTTTTATCAGCATAATACTTCTTAATTTACCCAGAAGCACTCACAATATCAAAAATACTAGATATTTCTCATTATTTTGGAATGAGACTACGGTATTTTTGGTTCACTTGTACTAATGGAGATTCGGGATTTTTCAGATCAATATACTCTATTTGATTAGGATTGAGTTTTGCTGGCAAACGGCGCATTTGAGCAAGTACCTCGATTTGTTGAGACAATTGAGGACTTGGGACACCAAGATGTACATTGCCTAATTCTGTTTTTAAAATTAAGTTTGTAGGATCTTGGCAATTAATTTCTGTCACTTTCACAGAACTGTGGCTAATCGCTTGATAAATTTGAGTCCAATAGGGGCGGTATTGTTTTGGTGAGCCAATAACTTTAAGCTTGGGCAATTTTCCTTTGGAATTTAGGGATGTATATTTTTCTAAAGGTATCCAAACTCCATTTGCATCCACTAAGCCCAAGGTTGCTTGCTTATTACCACGATGCTGATTTTGTTCTGTTGCTGTTTGAGTGAGTGCCACAGGTACTCGTTGTTGGATTTCGATAATTAATCCAGGAGGAAACAGGCGACGGCTGACAGTTGCTTGAGCGATGGCTGGTTGTTTTTTTAAGCCATCTGCGATCGCAGATGGCTTAATCCGCCATAGAGACTGAGGATAAGATAGCGCCAGTAATGACTGAGTTACCTCATCTGACAACAATTGATCACCTGACTTCATCACTATTTGTTTGGGAGCATTTAGCACCCACATTGGTTGAATTGCTACCCACAGCAATCCACCAGCCAGACCACTAATGGCAAAGGTTCGCCAAATAGCCTGAATGATTTTCATCTGCCGCTGCCGACGTAATTTCTTACGGCGCTGGGCTAAATCCGTATGGGAAACTGATACTATACCAGCCATTCAAACCCCTTTCTGGTTTCAGTCCTATTTCTGAATCTGCTTTGAGCATTTACTAACTATCAGTAAACCCTGTCGGCACACATAAGTGACTCTTCTCAGGATTTTTTCACTTTTAGTAACACTTTACAGCAACCACAACAGGATTGTGGGGCTAGTAATTATTGCCACTCCAAGTTAAGTTGCTTCCACTGGTCAAAGACTGTAGCCTTTTTGCTATGAGGTACAGGGCACTGGATACTCCAAACCTTTTCATAGTCAAAATATAGCTACTTTTGCAGCAATCAGTGTTTTCAATCATAAAGTAGGCAACAGAAATTTCTCCCTAATTCTCCACCTCACACAATTCAATTTTGATGAGCCACTTTTCTTGACAAACAATATGTGGAGTGGTAGTTCTACCATGACTAATTTTCAAGTACCTTGCTAGAATTAATACCAGTCTTACTTTGTCAGCTATACAAGCCATGAATTTTACACTTTAGTAGCTTTTTTAGCGTAAATATTAACCTTTAAGGGTTTGCACTGAGCTAAATTCAATCTACATATTGTCAAAACTTCAATAGCAGCTGTAAAAAGGATAGAGATACTGAACGTTATTAGGGTCAATTAAATCTCTACTATGTTACTGGTAATTGCTTGCAGTAGACTTACAGCAGGTACCATCTTTTGCTTAATGCATCGAAATCGCAAGCAAATTATGTATCCATACATCAAGTAGAAATTTTAGTATAAAAAACACCATTAAATCGCATCTGCACATACCTCTAAATACACCCCTACATAACATGAGAACGACGTTAAATTTGTCACGTTTCTACAAAGCGTGTAATCCTAGCTACACTTTAAACATCAGTGAGGTACTAGATCGACAGTATTATATAGATTTTGCGGATGTACGTGGTTGTAAGATAGTTGAAGAATTACAACGAACTATTATCCGTATTTCTCCGGACGAGGCTACCTGCCAGTTATTTACTGGTCATATTGGTTGTGGGAAATCAACAGAATTGCAGCGCCTCAAAGCAGAGTTAGAATCGGCAGGATTTCATGTGGTTTATTTTGAGTCCAGTCAAGATTTGGACATGGCAGATATTGATGTCAGCGATATTTTATTGAGTGTGGCTCGTCAAGTCAGTGTTAGCTTAGAAAGCATTGGCATTAAGCTCAAACCTAATTATTTCACCAATTTATTTAGAGAGATAGGCGATTTTTTGCAAAGTCCTGTAGAACTGTCTGGACAAGCAGAATTATCTTTAGGCATTGCCAAAATTACCGCCAAAACCAAAGATAGTGCCCAATTACGTAATCAACTCAGGCAATATTTAGAACCGCGTACCAATAGCATTTTGCAAGCAATTAATGAAGAAATATTAGAAAAAGCTGTTGAACAGCTAAAGTTGAGAGGTCAAAAAGGACTGGTAGTAATTGTAGATAACCTAGACCGAGTAGATATGCGTCCTGTGGCATCGGGGCGCGCACAACCAGAGTATCTCTTCATCGACCGAGGCGAACAGCTAAGACGACTTAAATGTCATGTAGTTTACACAATTCCTTTAGCGTTAATTTTCTCTAACGAGTATGAAACACTAAAAAATCGCTTGGGGGGTGGTATTGCACCCAAAGTGCTGCCAATGGTACTAGTACGGCAAAGGGATGGCAGTGACTACGAGCCGGGAATGTCATTATTACGTCAGTTAGTATTAGCAAGAGCGTTTCCAGAAGTTTCTTGGAATGGCAGGCTGTTATTAATTGCAGAAGTATTCGATCATCCTGAAACTTTAGATCGTTTATGTCGTGTCAGTGGGGGACACATTCGCAACTTATTGGGTTTGCTTTATAGTTGTCTGCAACGCCAAGATCCACCTTTTTCCAGAGATTGTTTGGAGGCTGTGATTAAAGATTATCGTGACGATCTGCTATTGGCTATTGATGAATGTCAATGGGAATTATTGTTTGAAGTAGTGCAACAGCAGAGAGTTAAAGGCGAGTCTGACTACCAAAGTTTACTACGAAGTATGTATCTGTTTGAATACCGCGATCCTATAGGACGCTGGTTTGGTATTAGCCCAGCATTAGCAGAAACAGAAAAAGTTTTCGCTTGGCAGCAAAATAATTTAAAGGGAAAAGAGAATAGGGAACAGGGAATAAGGAACTCACGTTTTTAAACATGGGTTTGCAAGAGAAGGGGTTTTTAATAAATCTGAACGATTTCAGAATTCTACCTGAGTTGTCAGTTATTGTTCTCTAATGAATTAATGACTAACAACTAATTTTTGATGTAATGTTTTTTATTCTTTTTTGATACAATTTTAGTTATGACAAAGTGGCAACCTACAGCAGAGGTGTCTTATGATCAGCCCTTGGGATACTCTACAAAAACCCCTTTGGGGGATGCAGTTGCTTGGGTTGGAGAATACTCTCGCAGCATTGCTCCACCAGTACACATCCACACTCATGAAAATCAGAATGCTCTGCAAAGGCTGATTCGAGCGATCGCACTTTCTCATGGTCAATTTGCCCTAATTTTAGTTCGATGCAATTATCGGCAATTGCGTGAGCAAATGTTAGAAAATCTCCGCTACAATACCAAAGATATTAATTTAAAAGAAATTTTTCTTCACCCATCAACTAATGTCTTACACAGCACAATAATCTCAGAGTTGTCTCTAGGCAATCCTGTTGTTACAGATGCTTTGCCATCAGCAGTTATGGTTTTTGGACTAGAGTCAATCATCAATATTGAAGACTTACTAACTAATATTAATCAAGCACGAGATATTTATGCTGCAACTTTTCACTTTCCACTAGTGTTGTGGTTACAAGATGAAGTAGCGTCATTACTTTCTAGATTAGCGCCTGACTTTAAAAGCTGGGCTGCAACCACTATTAAGTTTGAAATGCCCAAAGCAGATTTAGTTGCTTTGATACGTCAAGAAACAGAATCTCTATTTGTTAAAGTTTTAGAGTCCGGTACTGAAAGATTTTTGTCTAATGCCTCGTTAGATTTAGATCCTAAATCTCAACATCGCCATGAAATCGAATCAGCTCGTAATGATTTGCAGCGCCTATATGGGGTCAAATTAGAATCAAAATTAGAAGCGAGTTTAGAAGTAGTTTTAGGGCGAGATAAATATGCCAATGATCAAATCAATAGAGCTTTAGCTCATTATCAAAGAAGCTTGTCTTTATGGCAAAACGAAGCAAAAATAGCGAGTTTGGCAGACGATCCAGAACACAAATCTCCATACCAGCTTTGGCAAGCAATAGTACTATTTCACTTGGGATTATGTTACCGCAGAATGGCAGACTTACACCAGGGTTTTAACAGTAGTTATTGGAAACATGCTGTTTTATGGTTTAAGCAATGCCTAGATTTATTAGAGGCAGAACAACGAGAAGATTTAGTTGCTAAATTTATTTTACCTGCTTGTGAAATGCTGCAACGCTTACAAGCTTGGGAAAACTTAGAAGAATTAACTCAAAAGTCATTAAGGCTACATCAAACTTATGGAACGTCGGCTCAAATTGCTCAAGATTATGGTTTTTTGGCAGATGTAGCTGCTTCTAAATCGAATTGGGTACTTGCTTATCAATTAGCAAATACAGCACTTGCTATCTCAGAAAAAGCAACAGAAGTTTCTCGACAACAAGAAAGTTGGTATCTTTTATTATTAGCACGTGCACAGCGACATTTGGGTCAATGGGAAGAGGCAATCAATAACTTGGAATGGGCAAAAATAGTTTGTGAACTACAACATGAGCCATTCCTGTATTTAGAAATTTTAGATGAATTGCGATCGCTCTATTTTTCTGAGCGCCATGACTATAGAGAAGCTTTCAATCTCAAACGAGAAAAAATTCAAATAGAACATCAATACGGGTTTCGTGCCTTTATTGGCGCTAGCCAATTGCAGCCAAGAAGCTACAAAATTAACTCCATATTGGAGCCACAAAAAATACCATTTATCCCTGAAGGAGTTGCTCAAGAAATATCTGCCTCTAGACGACAGCAAGATGTAAATCGCTTGATAGAAAGAATTACGCGTGCTGATTATAAACTCACAGTAATTCACGGGCCATCAGGTGTTGGCAAAAGTTCAATTATTAAAGCTGGTTTAGTACCTGCTTTAAAAGGAAAGGTAATTGGGGAGCGTATTTGTTTACCTATTGTAGTGTCTGTTTATACTGATTGGATCGCAGCATTAGGAAGCTGTTTCAACTATCTATTTACAGATACAGAAACATCGGTTTTTATCTCAGATTTTACAATTAATATAATTCTGAATAAAATTCGTTTAGCTGCTGAGCGTAATCATACATTAGTTATTGTTTTTGATCAATTTGAAGAATTCTTTTTTGTTAATAGCTCCTTAGCAGAACGAGTGAAATTTTATGAATTCTTTGTTGAATGTTTAAATATTCCATTTGTGAAAGTTATTTTAGCTACAAGAGAAGATTATTTACATTATTTGTTAGAGTTTGAACGGTTAAATAATAGTAGTTACCATAGTTGTAACTTAGATGTAATTAATAAAAATATTCTTGATAAAGATATTCGTTACTATTTGGGTAAATTTGATTATCAAGACACGATAAGTATAATCTATAGCTTGATTCAGCGTTCGCATTATGAGATGAGCGATGAATTAATCAATCAATTAGTGCAAGATTTAGCAGGAGAGATCAATGAAGTACATCCTATTGAACTACAAATAGTTGGCGCTCAACTGCAAGCAGAAAATATTACTACACTTGAGCAATACCAACTTTGCGGTGGTTCAGAAAAGCTTGTAGAACGTTGGCTTGAGGAAGTTATTAGAGATTGTGGTCAGGAAAACGAAGCATTGAGCCAGCAGTTATTATTTGAGTTAACGGATGAAAAGGGTAGACGACCACTAAAGGCAAAGGCAGATTTAATAGCTGCATTTAAAACAGAAGAAGATAAACAAATAAAAGAACATTCTGATCAATTAATTTCATCATTGGAATTAATTTTAGAAATTTTGGTAGGTTCAGGGTTAGTATTACGAGTGCAAGAAGAGTTGGGCGATCGCTACCAGTTGGTTCACGATTATTTGGTTGAACCGATTCGCCAAAAAAACAACTATGAGATGGTTGCCATAATAGAAAAAATCAAAATTGAAAAAACTCAAGCTGAGGTAGCCCAAAAACTTAGTAAAGAACAGCTAAATTTGGTTTTACAACGGCGTCTGAGAGAAGCACGCATCACAGGTGTAGCACTGGCGATGATGGCAGGAACAATATCAGCGTTATGGTGGCAAGCTGATTTACAAAAAAGAGCCGCAGTACGGCAAACTCTACGAGCTGAACGCAGCGAAACTAATTTGAAAATCAATGCGATCGCCGCCTCTAGTGAAGCTCTTTTTGCCTCTAATAAAGAATTTGATGCCTTGTTAGAAAGTTTGCGGGCATGGAAAGCCCTTCAAAAAGCAGATGGAGTCAAAGCGGATACCCAGATGCGGGTAGCTGTTGCCCTGCAACAAGCAGTTTACGGAGTCACAGAAATTAACCGTTTGGATGGACACACCGATATTGTCTGGGGCGTAACTTTCAGCCCAGACGGTCAGTTGCTAGCATCAGGCAGTACGGATAAAACAGTAAAACTGTGGCGTCGTGATGGCACTTTACTTCAAACTCTCAAAGGTCATCAAGATGCTGTTACCAGCGTTAGTTTTAGTCCTGATGGTCAGATGCTTGCTTCTGCTAGTCTCGACAAAAACGTGCGAATCTGGCACAGAAATTCAATCACTGGTGAATTTAATCCCCAGCCAGATAAAATCCTCAATGGACATGGAGATTGGGTTTACAGCGTTAGTTTTAGTCCTGATGGCGAGTTGCTGGCTACTAGCAGCAAAGATAAAACCGTAAAAATTTGGCGTCAAGATGGTAGCTTAGTGAAAACTCTCAGAGGACACCAAGGATGGGTTAATTGGGTAAGTTTTAGTCCTGATAGTCAATTTATTGCCTCAGCGAGTGACGACAAAACAGTCAAAATCTGGGGACGAGATGGTAGCTTAGTCAAAACTTTGCAGGGGCATCAAAAAGGAGTAACTGTTGTCGCTTTTAGCCCTGACAGCAAACTGCTAGTATCAGCAGGTCGAGATAAAACAGTAAAACTTTGGCAACGTGAGAACAAAGATACTCTCAGCTATCGTCCTTTAAAAACTTTACAGCAGCATATTAGTACAGTTTGGAGTTTAAGTTTTAGCTCCAATGGTGAAAAACTAGCTTCCGGAAGTGACGACAATACTATTAACCTCTGGAGTACTAGTGGAACTTTACTTAAAACCTTCAAAGGACACAGCGATGCTGTTACCACCGTTGCTTTTAGTCCAGATCATCAATTGCTGGCATCGGCAAGTTACGATAAAAGTGTGAAACTGTGGAGCTTAAACGCTCCAACCTTGCCGATTCTCCACGGACACCGCGATCGCGTTTTAAGTGTCGCCTGGAGTCATGATGGCAAAATGCTGGCTTCTAGCAGTCGCGATCACACGGTAAAACTTTGGCAACGCGAAGCTAGCAACGGCGAGGTAGAAACCCGAATTTACAAGACATTAGTAGGGCATACAGGTAAAGTTCCTAGTGTCAGTTTTGACCCCGATGGTAAAATGCTAGCTTCAGGAAGCTTTGACAAAACAGTTAAACTTTGGCAAACAGATGGGACTTTAATCAAGACTCTCCAAGGACACACTGATAGTGTCACAAGTGTGAATTTCAGCCCTGATGGTGAGTTATTGGCATCAGCTAGTAAAGATAAGACAGTAAAACTTTGGAACCGTAAGGGCCGTTTGCTCAAAACTTTGGTGGGACATCAAGATTGGGTGAATAGCGTCAGTTTTAGCCCTGACAGTCAGATTATAGCTTCTGCTAGTGATGATCAAACAGTCAAACTGTGGCGACGCGACGGGAGTTTAATCAAAACTTTCTTACCCCATAATGGTTGGGTGTTGGGTGTGAGTTTCAGCCCTACCGATAGACTGCTAGCTTCTGCTAGCTGGGATAATACAGTCAAACTGTGGCGATGGGATGGTACTTTGCTCAAAACTTTGTTAAAAGGATACAGCGATAGCGTCAATGCTGTAACCTTTAGTCCCAATGGTGAATTACTCGCTGCCGCTAGTTGGGACAGTACAGTCAAACTCTGGAGTCGTGAAGGTAAATTAATTAAAACCCTTAGTGGGCATCATGGGCCAGTATTAGGTATTAGCTTTAGCCCAGATGGTCAAACACTAGCATCAGCTAGTGATGACAACACGATAATTTTGTGGAACCTACATTTAGATGAGCTACTTTTTCGTGGTTGCAAATGGGTGAGTAACTACCTGAAACACAATCCCAATGTTGAAGAACGCGATCGCCTTCTTTGTGATGACATTACTTACAAGCCTTAACTGCAAGACTCTCATTCACCATTCAAAGGAGCGATCGCTAATCAAAACTTCATCATTATTTTTGAGTTCGCTACTCTCTTGAGTGGTTTCTTGTGGCAAATTCACTAAAAATGCTTGTAGTCTCATGCGTTCAATATAGGGCCAACCCCCTTCTGATTCAATATCTTTCAGTAATGAATAGAGTTGTTGGCGATTATCAGGTAAACTCTCTTGAAAAGCTCCATCTCGGATATCTCTGTGTAGCTGCTCTAACTGCCGCAACAATGCTAAAAGAGCCATAGCATTTCCTTGACAATCTTTAGCCACATCACTCACCACAGTGGCGATCGCTTGCAATTCGCAGGATAACTTTGCTGATTCTAGTTTTATATCGTTGTTCATACCACCCCTACATTGTATGCATAATTAGGTCAACTCAAATTTATCGAAGATTTTCGATTTTCGATTGTTTTTCAAAATACTTAGTGTCAAATTAAGTATTCAGTATTAACTGTTAGGAATTTAGTATCAAGTTTAATCATTAGCTACTAGCCCCCGCTTTCGCCAGCGGCTCACAACTTTTTGCAATTCCAAGGATAACCAGCTATCAAACTGGGGATAAACTGGCAAACGTGGTACTAGATTCCACCCAGCAGGCTGTACAATTTCTCGCAGTACCTGCTCTTGAAGATGGGGATAATTGGGGTTAACCTCATCTTTAGGCCCAATTCCGCCTAAATCTCGCGCACCTGCTTCTAAGCAAGCAAGTAACAATCGATCATCTTTAACCAGATTAGGCGGGATTTGGATAGTAACATTTGGCGGTAAGATTTCACATGCTTGAGCAATTATTTCTGGTAGTTGATGAGGATTAAAGGATGGTGCATTAAAGGTTTGCTGATTTCCTGGACTGTGGGGTTGTAAAATTACTTCTTGAATGTGATGATAACGCTGATGTAGCCTAGATATAGCTGCTAATGTTTCCCAGCAATCATCAACAGTTTCTCCTATTCCCAAAAGTAACCCAGTTGTAAAAGGAATTTGCAACTCTCCTGCCCACTGTAATTGTTGCGATCGCAATTGCGGTAACTTACTCGGTGCGTGCCGATGCACAGTATTCAATAATTTTGGCGTTAGCTGTTCTAACATTAACCCCATTGAAACATTAACATCCTTCAGCTTTTGCATTTCCGCAAAACTCAGCGGCCCTGCATTGGTGTGTGGTAAAAACCCCATTCCCAGGGCTAACTCGCACAAATCATAAATGCGCTGAAACCATGCTTGGCGCTTTGGCGAGTCAGGATGCACTTCTCCACTCAATATCAGAATTTCACATATATTTTCATTTTGCAGGCGTTTTAAGATATTTTCTGCCGCTGATAGAGTTAACCAAGGACTTGTACCCGGTTCAGTGCGAAAGTTGCAGTAAGTACAGCGATTAAAGCACTCGTAAGTGGGAACGATTGTATAAGCAGGGCTATAAGTAACAACCCGATAATTCTCAATTCGCATAATAAAAAATAATATATAACTCAGTTGAATGATTTCAAGTCTATATATTCTGGGCGATCGCAGAAACAATTCTTACGCAATAGTGTTTACTCACACTATTTTTTATAGGTTTTTAATTGTAAACATAGCTCAAACACTTGATTTTCAAGGATTTTTGGAAAAATATTAAAATTTTTTTGCAAAAGTACTTTACAAAATTAAATAATATGTTTAAGATATGTAACAAGGTAAGCAAATTCACTTACCTAACACATACATAAACGAAAAGCAATCATAAAACCATGACCGCAACCTTACAACAG
>NZ_JCACKM010000060.1:0-40179 GCF_059505385.1 Desmonostoc vinosum | reverse complement strand
GGTAAGGCGATTAGCCTAAAATTTTACCCTTCAAAACTTTTCAAACATCCTCTTACACCCCTACACCCTTTGTTGGTTGGTTAACTTGATTTTGATAAACTTCTTCAAACACTTCTTCAAGTTCAGGTTCAACCACCATTAAATGTTGTTCTAAGATGGCTAAATTGCGAATATTAGACTTATAAAAAGCATCAAATAAATCGCCTACTAAGGGCACAGTACCCACTACTGCTTCTAAACCAACGTTAAAAATCATTTTCGCTAAATCTTGGTGCGGGATGCCAAAACGGGTAGCTAAAAATATGATGTAAGCTGAGAATACTGTACTGATTAAATCACCAGCACCAGGCACTAAACCAAGAATTGGGTCTAATCCAATATGAAAACCTGTCAAAGGAATGCGTATAGATGTATCCATCAGGCGGCTGAGTTTGCGGATGCGGTTGAGAGTAGTCAGGCGTTTGGCAGCGTCCATAATTTGCAATATTTGTACTATTTTTAAGTTGCACTAATTTTAGTTATTTGTGTTGTACCGCTGGAAAGAATTAATCTGAACTGATAGTAAAGAAATAGGAAATTTTGAAAAATAATTTCAAGATGGAAAGCGATCGCGCCAAATTTTCTGAATTACCTGATGTACAGCCTCTTGTTTCAAGTTACCATCTATCCGCACAATTCGAGCCGGATGAGATGTCGCTAACTCTGCATACCCTTGTTGGACGCGGCGATGAAAGGCAATTGTTTCCTGTTCAATGCGGTCTAGTCCGGCTTCATTCAAGCGTTTGCGTGCTAGTCCTACCTCGACATCAACATCCAGCCAGATAGTTAAATCACTTTGCAAACCACTTGTCGCGATAGAGTTGAGTTGCTCGATTAATTTCAAGCTTAAACCCCGACCATAACCTTGGTAAGCAATGGTAGAGTCGGTATAGCGATCGCATAAGATATATTTTCCAGCAGCTAAATGTGGTTTAAGTTCTTGCTCTACATGTTGCGAACGGTCAGCTGCATATAACAATAATTCTGTCACTTCCGCAATGGGTTTGTCTTCTGCCTTTTCTAGCAACAGGCGACGAAGTTGCAAGCCTAACTCCGTTCCCCCTGGTTCACGAGTCATCACCACAGACATTCCTAAACTCTCCAGCCACTGACAACAAAGTTGTATTTGGCTAGTTTTGCCGCAACCTTCTACCCCTTCAAATACAATAAATTTCCCACCCATGCTTTTTTAAGATTCGTTGCTAATAACCACCATAAATTATCTAGCATAGCGGTTCTCGGTGGCTTGCAACATAGCAATTTTCAATTATTCGTTGTGAAAAATTAGACTCCCGATTTCTTTGAGAAGTTGGGAGTCTGGACACAGCACATTTTCACAAATCAAAAAATAGCGGTTTCTCAAAATTTGCCAAAATACAATACATTTTTCTGCAATTTTGCAAACATGATTATGCACTAATCATTGATATATCTGGCATTTAAATATGCATAAAAGGTGAATGCATAATAGCTACATTTTTTTTACTCTGTATTTTGTGAGTGAAAAATATGATGAGCGATCGCCTAAATAATAGTGAACAATGAGTAACAAGAAAAATGAGTATTAATTAAAAATATTCTAACTTGTTATTCAGCGTTCAAAGTTTAATAGTTCAATTTTACGACTATGGATAACAAGCAAGTGAAACAAGAGATTCAACATCCAAATAGTTCTATAAATCAACTTTTAACACCATTTCAGCGCAAATTGTTGTTAAAAAGTCTGCAAGAAGATTTACCAACAATCTATCGCCAACGCATCCAAATTATTTTGCTTGCAGATGATGGTAAATCACAAACAGAAATTTGTCGAATCTTAGGATGTTGCCCGGCGACAGCTAGACATTGGCTACACATTGCCCGTACTGGTATGGCACATCAATGGCACTTATCACCAATTGGTCGTCCCAAGGCCGTGAACGAGGAATATTTAAAGCGATTGCAAGAACTAGTGAGCAAAAGTCCTCGTGAATATGGCTATGGTTTTCAGCGGTGGACAGCAAACTGGTTGAGCAAGCATTTAGCAAAAGAATTGGGCATCAAAATAAGCGATTGCCATATCAAACGGCTGTTAAAACAGATGGGATTATCCACAAAGCAAAAACCCGCTAATACCTCTGAAAATATATCTCAGCATAGCAGTTCGCAAATTTTAATTAATGATCTAAATCAGGAAATACTGGTAAATAATAATGAAAACCTACCACTTCACTTTTTACAATCAAAAACAGATTTTTAAATAGTTCCGTGGGTTTAAGTCCCCCGGTTCCATAATCGGTAAGTTTTGTGTTGGGGTTAAACCCCCATTACAAAACTTAATTACGCGCTTCGCAGCGGTAGCGAGTCCGCGATAGCGTTAGCGTAAAGCCTGCGGCATAGCTTCGCTTAGAGCGACACAGGAGCGTCGCGTCATTACGAATTACGAATTAATTTAACTACTAGTTAATTGAGTCCAATAGCGGTCGTAAATTTCTTCAGTTTGTCCTAAAGGAGTGATACGTTCACAATTGGTCAAAATTGACTCTGGGGGAAATAAATTAGCATTGTTTTTTATTCTTTTTGGTAATTGTTCAAATCCGGCACTATTTGGTGTGGAAATATTTAAACCTTTACTGATTTGGGCTGCTACTTCGGGTTGTAAAATAAAGTTGATCCAAGTATAAGCTCCGGCTAAATTCGGGGCTGATTTGGGAATTACAATGGTATCAGTCCATAATGAAGAACCACTACGAGGAATTACATATTTTAACTTGGGGTTTTCTTGAGATATTTTGACTGCATCAGTTGAGTAACACATTGCCATAAGTAAGTCTCCAGCCATAATTTGATTTTGCCAGGCATCGGTATCAAAAGCTGCGATCGCTGGTTTTAATAATGTCAACTTTTCATAAGCTTGTTTAATTTCTGTTGCGTTGCGTGAGTTATAGGAATAGCCCAGCATCCGCAACACTGCACCCATAACTTCTCTAACGTCATTGAGCAAAGTTATGCGTTTATTAAGTCGCTCTTGATTTTGCCATAAATATTCCCAATCTTCTGGTGCATCTTTGATTTTTTCAGAATTATAGATTAACCCCGTTGTCCCCCAATTAAAAGGAATACTATAACGATTATTGGGATCATAACTAGGATTACTAAATCGGGGTAACAAATTCTCTAAACCAATCAGGCGATCGTGATTTATTTCTACTAATAAATCCTTATCTACCATCTTCTGTACCATATAATCAGATGGATAGATAATGCTATAAGCCCCACCACCCCCAGCTTGTAATTTAGCTAGCATGACATCGTTAGAATCATACACATCTGCTAACACTTTCATGCCTGTTTGGGCACTAAATGTTTTGAATAGTTGTCTGTCAGTATATTGTGTCCAAGTATAGATATAAAGTTGGTCACGTTGACCAGAGTTAATAGAAGTAGCTCTGACATCAGCCAGCTTCCAACCACAACTAGTTAAAGACAAACTAGAAAGTGTTGCTAGTCCTTTTAAAAATTGTCGTCTTGTAGTCATTTTCAATAGTCAAAATCCTCCAGTTTTAACCACTTCCGTGGGTTTAAGTCCCCCGATTCCATAACCGGCAAGTTTTGTGTTGGGGTCAAATTCCCATTACAAAACTTAATTACGAATTATGAATTACGAATTATGAATTACGAATTATGAATTACGAATTACGAATTATTTAACCGCTGGGCGTACTTTAAATGCCAACTCAGAACGATAAAAACAAACATCAAATTCTAGAAAGTTGAAGTTACAGTTTCAACTATATAAATTTCAGCAACTTCGGCACAGAGGATCATAATGCTAAAGAATCAGTTTCTGCCCACCAAACATATATAAGTGTATCTTGGTCTGGTAAGCTACCAAAAGTATTGGGTTGTAAAACATTAATTTTGATGCCGTTTGTTAATTCGACAACATAATTAACATGAGTACCCAAATACATGATATTGTTCAGCTTTCCTTCAAAGTAGTTTGTTGGTAAAGTGGGTGGATAAAGTGAAAGCTGGATTTTTTCTGGACGTACACTAACTACTACTGTTTTTGATAGCTCAGTTGGTGTTTCTTCGGTGCGATTAACAACAATTGTCAGTCCTGTTTTGGTCGCAACTTTGATATTAGAAGAGTCCACTTCCACGATTTCACCAGTGAATAAATTAGTCTCACCGATAAAATCAGCGACAAAGGGTGTTTGGGGACATTCATAAATTTGGCTGGGAGTGCCAATTTGCTCTATTTTGCCTTGATTCATCACGGCAATGCGATCGCTCAACGATAGCGCCTCTTCTTGGTCGTGTGTCACCATCACAAAGGTTAATCCCAAGTCCTTGTGTAAATTTGACAACTCAACCTGCATTTCCTTACGTAGCTTTAAATCTAACGCCCCCAATGGCTCATCCAGCAGCAAGACAGCAGGACGATTGACCAAAGCCCTTGCTAGGGCGACCCTCTGCTGTTGACCACCAGAAAGTTGACTAGGAGAACGCGATCGCAAACTCTCCATTTTCACTAGTTTCAATGCTTCTTGGACTCTATTTTCAATTTCTGATTTGCGTAATTTTTTTAACCGCAGTCCAAAAGCGATATTGTCCCACACATTCAGGTGGTTAAACAGAGCATAACTTTGAAATACAGTATTTACGGGTCTGCGGTAAGGGGGCACATTAGTCATCGACTTGCCCTGAATCAATACTTTACCAGCATCAGCCCGTTCAAATCCAGCGATTAAACGTAGCGTAGTAGTTTTACCACAACCAGAAGGGCCGAGAATACTAAAAAATTCTCCCTGTTTGATATCCAAGTCTATACCGTGGACTGCTAGTTCTTGGTTAAAGAACTTGAAAACATTACGCAACTCAACATCAAGTGGCTGAAAACTTGTTATCCCCCTCTGATTTTGCATGACAGTTTGAGCCATAATCCTCAGTAGAATGCCGTGATCTTACGTAGTGGAATCAATCAAAAATAGTCTAAAAATGTATAAAAGATGAAGGATATAATTTTTATTCCTTCCGCGCCAGTTAAACCTAGTAGATTTCTCCGTTGACTTTTAACTTCATCCTTTATACTTCACTTTTTATCTTCTGGGTCAAAGGAACTGGGAAGCAAAAAAATTATGGTTTCTGCTTTGGCCTCCTAAATTTTAGAAAACTTCTCTAGCCTCTAGTCCCTAGTCCCTAACCCCTACTCATCTTATGCCTTTATCACCATCATCTCTACTTGGGAGCAGAAAAGATACACGCACAGTCGGGCGTGGTCTCCAACCAGTATTTCTAATTATGTTTACTCTATTAATGGTTGGCGGTATTGAAGCTCGTTTGACTTATTTACAAATTATAGAAGGGCCGAAACTCCGTGCCAGAGCAGAAACAAACCGGATTCAGATCATCCCAAAACAGCCAGAAAGAGGTAATATTTTTGACCGTAATGGCAAACTTTTAGCGAGTACTCGTTATCCGCATTCTGTATATTTGTGGCCAATGGCACATACCAAACCTTCATGGTCGGTTGTCGGTCGGCGTCTATCACAAATTCTCAACATTCCCCAAGAGGAGATGGAAAGCAAATTAGAAGAGGCAGGTGCTAATTCTTCGTCGCTGATTCGGATTGCTCGTGATGTTAATGAATCACAAATTACAGCATTAAAAGAATATAAAAGTGAACTTAAAGACGTAGAAATAAATACTGATGCGGTACGCTACTATCCCCACGGTCAAGCATTAGCTCATGTGTTAGGTTACACACGGGAGTTAACTGCTGAACAGTTAAAAACAAAGAAGCAGGAAGGCTATCGATTAGGCGATGTCATTGGCCAGATGGGCATAGAAAAAGCTTATGAAAAATCACTGCGAGGCGAGTGGGGTGGTCAGCAAGTAGAGGTAGATGGTGCTGGACGCCCGCAAAAAGTTTTGGGAGAAAAACAAGCAAAAGCTGGTAACGATTTACACTTGACTATAGATTTGGACTTGCAACAAGCAGCGGTCAAAGCTTTAGGAAATCTGCGAGGTGCGATCGTAGTATTAGACCCCAATAACGGTGCGGTTTTAGCAATGGTATCTTATCCCACCTTTGATCCGAATATTTTCTCGAAGCAGAAATTGAGTCAACAAGATTGGGAAAGCGTACAAAGTAAAGACCATCCCTTGGTGAATCGAGTCCTTAGCGCCTTTCCACCCGCCAGCACTTTTAAAATTGTGACTACAACTGCTGGGATAGAATCGGGTGAATTTTCACCGGGTACAGTATTACAAACCTTCGGTTATCTCACCATCGGCGGAGTAACTTTTGGTGAGTGGAATCACGCCGGATTTGGGCCGTTGGGATTTCCTGGTGCGATCGCCATGAGTAGTGATACCTTCTTTTATCAGGTTGGGAAAAAAGTCGGTGGCCCGACTTTAATTGAATGGAGTCGCAAATATGGATTTGGGCAAAAAACAGGCATAGAGTTTGCCAGTGAAGAAGCAAAAGGCTTGGTTCCAGATGAAATTTGGAAGCAGAAAGCATGGAAAATACCTTGGACTATCGGTGACACTATAAACATGTCAATTGGTCAAGGTGCTTTACAAGTCACACCCCTGCAAGCAGCGATTATGTTTGCGGTTCCTGCTAATGGTGGATATCGAGTTAAGCCGCACTTACTCAAGGACAATCAAGCCGCAAAAAATTGGCGAGAATCCTTGAACATGAAGCCAGAAACTATCAAAGTTCTCCGTGAGGGACTACGCAAAGTCA
The DNA here is from genome assembly GCF_059505385.1 of Desmonostoc vinosum. Taxonomy (NCBI): domain Bacteria; kingdom Bacillati; phylum Cyanobacteriota; class Cyanophyceae; order Nostocales; family Nostocaceae; genus Desmonostoc; species Desmonostoc vinosum. The sequence continues at coordinate 33,401 of NZ_JCACKM010000060.1, read as the reverse complement.
TCAGTGATGGTACAGGTAAGCGCTTAAACGTGCCATCGATTCCCCCAGCTGCTGGTAAGAGTGGTACTGCGGAAGCTGGTACTGGTCGCCCAAATCATACTTGGTTTGGTGCTTATGCCCCCAGCAATCAGCCAGAGATTCTAGTTGTCGCTTTTGGTGAAAACTCCGGTGAGCATGGTGGTACGGTCTGCGGGCCGATGGTTTTACAGGTTTTAGAGGCTTATTTTCAACATAAGTATCCAGGCAGATATGAAAAACCTAAACTAGAGAAATCAGTAGCTCAAACTCAAGTAGATTAACAAGACTTATGTAACTGGTGTAAATATATTTTGCGATCGCACTTCCAGAAAAGGGACAGGAATTTGACATCTTTCCCCTGCCTCTTTGGTCAAGGTTTTCTGAACTTTTGACTTTGGACAAATTCTACTGGCGTAATCCAGCTAAAATGATGTGATATAAAACTCTCGTGTAAGCTCTTTAACCCGCACCGGACGGGCGAGACGCCCATCCCACAAGAGATTGTAAATTCCTATTTAGTTTTATTTTATGACCCTATTACAGCCTTCTCCACTTGGGAGAAAAAAAGATACTCGTACAGTAGGACGCAGTTCTCAGTCTGTATTCTTCATAATATTTACATTATTAATGGTAAGCGGTATTGGCTTACGATTGGCATATCTGCAAATTATCGAAGGGGCACAATATCGCAAATTAGCAGAGGGAAACAGAATTAGGATGATCCCCAAGCATCCAGAAAGGGGTAATATTTTTGACCGTAATGGCAAACTTTTAGCTAGTACTCGCTACCCTCGTTCTGTATACTTATGGCCGATGGCACATAACAGACCCTCGTGGCCGATTGTCGGGCGGCGTTTATCGCAAATTCTAGATATGCCTCAAGAAGAGATGGAAAAGAAGCTAGAAGAGGCAGGTGCTAACTCTTCTTCACTCATTCGGATTGCTCGTGATTTAAATGAAGCGCAAATTACCGCCTTGAAAGAATATACATCGGAACTTCAAGACGTAGAAATTCATACAGAAGCAGTACGTTACTATCCCCATGGTAAAGAATTAGCACACATATTAGGTTATACGCGAGAACTAACTGCCGAACAATTAAAACAAAAGAAGCAAGAAGGCTACCGATTAGGTGATGTCATTGGTCAGATGGGAATCGAAAAAGCTTATGAGAAATCACTGCGGGGTGAGTGGGGTGGTCAGCAGGTCGAGGTAGACGGTGCTGGAAGACCGCAAAAGGTTTTAGGAGAAAAGCAAGCAAAAGCTGGTACTGACTTGCACTTGACAATCGATTTAGATATGCAAAAAGCAGCAGAAAAAGCTTTAAATGGCCGTGACGGTGCGATCGTCGCATTAGATCCCAAAAATGGTGCCATTTTAGCAATGGTATCTCACCCCACCTTCGACCCGAATATTTTCTCTAAACAGAAACTTAGTCAAAAAGATTGGCAAACTGTACAAGGTGCTGACCATCCCTTGGTTAATCGTGCCTTGAGTGCCTTTCCACCCGCTAGCACTTTTAAAATTGTCACCGCTACAGCCGGTTTAGAATCAGGTAAATTTTCCCCTAGTACAGTACTACAAACCTACGGTTCTTTGAATATTGGTGGTACCCGCTTTGGTGAGTGGAATCACGCCGGGTTCGGCCCGTTGGGTTTTGTTGGGGCCTTACAGTGGAGTAGTGATACCTTCTTCTATCAAATTGGTAGGGGAGTTGGTGGCCCAACTTTGATTGAATGGACTCGCAAATATGGATTTGGCAAGAAAACCGGCGTTGAATTTGCCTCAGAAGAAACAAAGGGTTTAGTGCCAGATGAGACATGGAAGCAAAAAGTTTGGAAAATGCCCTGGACTGTAGGTGACAGCATTAATATGTCAATTGGTCAAGGTGCTTTGCAAACTACTCCACTACAAGTTGCAGTTATGTTTGCTGTACCAGCCAATGGCGGCTACCGAGTCCAGCCACATTTACTTAAAGACAACGAAGAAGCAAAAAGTTGGCGAGAATCTTTAAATATGAAGCCGACAACTATCAAAATTCTCCGTGAGGGACTGCGGAAAGTAGTTGCCGAGGGAACAGGTAAAGTTTTGAATCAGCCAACAATTCCGCCAGTATCTGGCAAAAGTGGCACAGCTGAAGCATGGAAGCGTGGCGTCAAACAAAATCACGCTTGGTTTGGTGCTTATGCGCCTGCCGACAAGCCAGAAATTTTAATTGTGGCATTTGCCGAACATTCTGGTGGTGGTGGTGGTAGTGTTGCAGCACCGATGATTTTGCAAATTATGGAAGACTATTTTCAGCGCAAGTACCCAGGTAAGTTTCAGAAACCAGAGGTAGAGAAATTAGAGAACAAGCGGCACAATTGAATAACGGTTGATTTGAGTAATCTTTTATTGAGCTACCTTATCGGTTTTGAGATTTTTGGCTCTGTAGAACATTTCTAAGCTATCGCGATCGCCTACATAACGCCAGTGCCAAGGCTCATAACTCACGCCTTGAACATTGTCTTTGGGAAAGGACATCTCAAAGCCAAAACGTGCTGCATTTGCTTGCAGCCATTGGTAAGCTTTGGTATTGTCAAAGTTGGTTTGGAGATTGGTTGCTGGTACTGCCCCGTCACCAAGGTCTACCGCATAACCTGTATGATGTTCGCTATAACCAGGAGGAGCGCTCAAGGCAGCACGTTCTGTTGGTACTTGATTTCGCTGCGCCCCAACCCCAAAAAATAACTGTTCTTGGTCTTTAACTGAGCGAAAGCCAGAAATTGGTATTAAAGTGATTCCTGCACTCCGCGCAGCCCTCACCATTTCCTGTAACTTTTGAGCAGCAGTTTTTCGCATCGTGATGCGCCCATTTGCGGAAATCGGCGCTAGTTCTGTCTGGGGTGCTTCTGGGTATGTTATGTGTCCTAACAAAGTATTGCCATTGCTCTGTTGATTAGCGGAATTCCCTGACGCTGGCGTCGCTGAATTAGCTAGTAAAGGTTGAGAAACAGTAGTTTGTTTAGGTGCAGTCAGAAAAAATATAAAACCACTAACTATAGACAGCAGTACAAATACTGAGATTCCCCCAACCAGCAAAATCCAGAGTTGCAACCTCATTGGTGCTGCATCAGGAGTATCACGTAAAGCAGCTGGGATATCGTCTTCAGGATCATTAGATGAGTTATGCGGTTTTCTAGAAAACCCAGCTCTATTCAAGGGTCAACTCCTGCTTTTGTTGAATTGCCATAACCGATTGTAGACTAGACGAAAATAGATGCAACAAGTAGCATTTTACTTCTGTCGTTCTTAGGTACAATCTTGACCAATCTTCTAGAACTATACGTCAAGCTGGGGGGATTAGTCCTGATTGGATTTATTTTGGGACGTGGGCTACCTCTCACAGTTCCCACCTTGTTAGCACAGTTACTTTTCTGGGTAGGGACACCCATAAGCATTGTATTTTTTTTACGACAAGCCGACCTATCACAACAAATTTGGATTGCTCCAGCGATCGCTCACCTAGCCATTTTACTAGGAGCATTTCTCGCTTGGGTAGGAATTAAAGGACAAGCCTATTTCAGAAACACTATCCCCCAACAATCAACACAAGGTAGTTTAATACTAGCTGCAATGGTGGGGAACACGGGCTACCTTGGCTTTCCCATTACTTTAACCATGGTAGGGGAGGAATACTTTGCTTGGGCGTTATTTTACGATTTACTAGGTTCTTTTTTGGGTTCATATAGCTTAGGAGTGGCACTAGGCGCACATTTTGGCGGTAGTGTCCAGAATTATTGGCAAATCACCAAAGCAATTTTAATTAATCCTGCTTTGTGGAGTTTCGGTTTTGGCTTACTATTTCGCCAGGTAACAATTCCCCCAATAGTAGAATTCTGCCTAGATAAATTGGCTTGGAGTGGTGTTGCTTTATCTCTAGTATTAATTGGGATGCGGCTGGCACTGCTCAAGTCTTGGCACAGCCTACCACAGGCAGGAATGAGTTTAGGAATCAAAATGCTACTAGTTCCCATGATTTTAGGCAGCACCTTACCACTGTTGGGATTAACTGGCCCCATAGCCCAAGTCATAGTGCTACAAATGGCAATGCCTCCAGCTTTCGCCACACTGATAATAGCCGAAACCTTCAATCTCGATCGCGATCTAGCAGTCACCGCCCTAGCCGCTGGGGTTATGGTACTATTAGCTACCATGCCACTTTGGCTGTGGTTGTTTTGATTTGCGATCGCTGATTTACCAAGAAGACGCGGAGACGCGGGGAAGGGGAGACGCGGAGCGCAACCCTTCTCAAGGTCGAAGCACTGGTCAAAAGCCCCCGACTAAAGTCGTGGAGGCAAAAAATGTTTTCCTTGCTTGAATCCCCTAGCTTTAGTTATGGGGACTCTCCGCGTCCCCCTTCGGGTGACGCTCGCAAGCTCGCTAACGCTGCGCTAACGCAGTCGCCTGCGGAGGGAAACCCTCCTTTACTCGCTGTCTCACCGCGTCCAAACGTCTCCGCGTCCTCATCAAAATCTCCCTCATCTCCCTCATCTCTCCATCACCTTCACCGCCAGTTCATCAAGGTTCATATACTCATAATGTTCAAAGGGTTGGTGAATCCAGGGGTTATCAGTTAGGTAATCGATATAGTAATCTGGTTTGATCACTGAACAGGCTTTATACCAAATTACAGCAGTCCGAATTTCCATAATTGGGAGATCACTATGCTGTTTGAGCCACGGGATAGTCTGCTGGAGTGTGATCCCAGAGTCTACTAAGTCATCAACTAAGAGAATGTGCGAACCTAACTGTTCAGTAGTCATTGTTAAGTGGCGAGAAAAAATTAAATCATTTCTTTCTTGTTTGCCAGGGCCGCTGTAAGAGGATGTTGCTAAAATTGCTAGCGGTTGCTGGTATATACGGGAGAGAATATCTCCTACTCGCAGCCCACCTCTGGCTAAACAGATAATTTGGTTGAACTCCCAGCCAGATTGATGAATTTGAACAGCCAGTTGCTCAATTTTTTGGTGATAGTCTGACCAAGAAACGTAAAGATCTGGCATATGTTTAAGGGAAGTGATGGATAAGATTGATAGTTTGTATGGAAAACAAACTTTTTATTTTAGTATGAGTGCAAAGTTTTATGAACGATTCTGCTGCTGATAGTGATGCTCAACGATCGCCTAAAAATGAAAAACTGGATTTCAAGACAAAACTGGCTTATGGTGCAGGAGATTTAGGCCCGGCGATTACTGCAAATATCTCTATCTTCTTTTTGCTAGTTTTCTTTACCAATGTCGCTGGTATCCCTGCTGGCTGGGCTGGCAGCATTTTACTGATTGGTAAAATCTGGGATGCAGTTAATGATCCCATCGTCGGTTTACTAACCGATAAAACAAAATCTCGTCATTGGGGGCGTCGTCTTCCTTGGTTGTTTTATGGGGCAATTCCCTTCGGCATATTCTTTTTCTTGCAGTGGATTGTACCGCGATTTAGTGCCGAACCGAGTAATAATATTTGGCCGTTGTTTTGGTATTACGTGGCAATTGGGGTGATATCTCAGGTATTTTACACCGTTGTGAATTTGCCTTACACAGCGATGACTCCAGAATTAACTCAAGATTACGATGAACGCACTAGCCTTAACAGCTTTCGTTTTACATTTTCTATTGGTGGCAGTATTCTGTCATTGATTTTATCGAAAATTGTTTTTTCTTTAATTAGCGATCGCCAGCAACAATATATAGTTTTAACAGCAGTTTGTACAATAATTTCGGTCTTAGGATTATATTGGTGTGTTTTTGGTACACGCGATCGCATCCTCGCCTTTGAAGCCAAACGTACCGAAATTGCCGAACCCCCATCTCTACCATTTATTGAACAGCTAAAAATTGTTTTCACCAATCGCCCTTTTCTATTTGTAATTGGTATATATCTTTTTTCTTGGTTAGCTGTGCAAATCACAGCTAGTAATATTCCCTTCTTTGCAATTTACTGCATGAAACTACAAGAATCAGACGTACCTACGGTGATGATTGCAGTGCAAGGAACTGCTTTAGCTATGTTATTTTTCTGGAGTGCTTTAAGTAAAAAAGTAGGAAAAAAACTTGTTTATTTTCTAGGAATGAGTTCATGGATAATCGCAGCCGCTGGACTATATTTCTTACAACCAGGTCAATTAGTTTTAATGTATATTATGGCTATCATGTCAGGCATTGGAGTTTCTACAGCTTATCTAGTTCCTTGGTCAATGATCCCCGATATTATTGAATTAGACGAACTCCAAACCGGTCAACGTCGGGAAGGAATTTTTTATAGTTTCATGGTTTTGTTGCAAAAGTTTGGTCTAGCTTTCGGGCTATTCTTAGTCGGAAATGCTTTGCAAGCATCTGGCTTTAAAGAAGCTGTAGCAGGAGCCAGTATATTACCAGATCAACCCGAATCAGCTCTATTTGCTATCCGCATCGCTGTTGGCCCTTTGCCTACAATTTGTTTAATTTGTGGCTTATTTATCACCTATTTTTACCCAATTACCCGCGAAATTCACGCCGAAATCCTGCTGAAACTCCAACAGCGGCGAGAGAGTGTAGGGGAATGAGGGAGACGCGGGGACGCCGGGACGCGGAGAATAATCAATAACAATTCCCCAGTCCCCAGTCCCCAGTCCCCAGTCCCCAGTCCCCAGTCCCCAGTCCCCATGACAAAGATTGCAATATTGATGGATTCTGGCTTACTCTGGAAAAACTACCATATCAATTTGAAGGAAGTTGCGATCGCCAGATTAACCTCTGCAAAGCCTTGCCTTCTAATATCAAGAAACTTGTTCGTTAAACCTTGCCAATGCCTAGAACGATGAAAGCATCTGCTAATTTCGACTTTGAGGACGATAAATTTAATGCACCGCCTTCTCAAGTTATCCCTTGGTGTCAGATGATTAATCCTCGTTATGGCACAGATGGGATGCAATCTTATGGTTTGGCAATTAAGCTAGATAATGCTCAAGCTGTTGGTTTCCAGCCAGATGAAAATTGGCAGCAAGTAGAACATGAATTTAGTTCTGGAGTCGAAACTGTCTTTATTAGCACCACTCCACAAATAGTCATCGTGCGTCGGGGGCCGTTATCTGTCAAAGACCGAGAAACCGGAATTAAACTCGGTACGCTCAGAGATAATTATGATGCTTTTTTAGCAGACAAGCTTAAATTTAAAACTTTTACTCGTTATCTAATTTTTTTGGTTGGCGAAGACAAAAAATTTTTACATCATTCACCACTACAATTAACTCTCAATGGTGCAGCAGGAGCGAGTTTCAGTAAAACCTACTGTGAGTTTCAACAAGGCAAAGTCCTCAGCGGTTTTGTTGCTGAACTAGAAAAGGCTTATGCCGGATACCGCAAGCAACCTTTAACACCAAAAGGCCCACTATTTCATGCTCACGGGATTTTTAGCCCCATCATTGAGTGTGAAGAAAGAGGTATAGAACCAAACACAGTTCTAGTAGCGTCAACTGTGGACTACAAACACCCCACAATTGGGACATTAACACAATACTTGATAGCTTCCGATTCTTCTGAGTCGGCAATAATTTGTAAAACTTTTGAAGAATACAAAGATTTTGCCAAGGAAACCGTAAAAACCGAAGCACCCAAAATGGCTATGGCAGGAGTTTCTAATTCTTACGTCTACCCCGATGAAGATGATTTTGGCTATCCGCCGTATTAGGGAGTGGGGAGTGGGGAGTAGGAAAGCAAATATGATTTAACTTCGCGGTAATTGAATCTCGACTTCGTGGTAGTTGAGCTTAGTCGCCACCGTATTAGGGAGTGGGGAGTGGGGAGTGGGGAGTAGGAAAGCAAATATGATTCAACTTCGCGGTAATTGAATCTCGACTTCGTGGTAGTTGAGCTTAGTCGAAACTCGATTTCCGCGTAGCCGAAACTCACCAACCGGGGAATAAGGGAGATAAGAAGCAGGAGGCAGGGAGCAGGCGAAGTTATGAAGAATTAATACTTAATTCCTAATTCCCCACTCCCTACTCCCTACTCCCCACTCCCTACTCCCTACTTCTTCAACAGCAGATAATATAGTGAACCATTACCACCTGTAATGCCAGCACGATCGCCTGCTAGTTTACCAGTTCCCATAAAATAATCTACTCTTCCTGGCCCTTTGATGGCGCTGCCTGTATCTTGATCTAATACAAAGCGGCTGACAGTCCGAGACTCCAGTCCCCCAGAACCATTGGGATAAGGAAATGAGTTATGAATCAGTGCTAGTGCCCCTGGAGGCATGAGAGATTTATCTGTAGCGATGGAACGCTCTGCTGTCACTGGTACGTGTATACTACCTGTGGCTGGTGTACCGCTAGTTTCTTTGAAAAAAACAAACCTCTCCCAGCGTGGTAGATAGTTACTCAATTCCTGTGGCTGTTGGCGGAAAAAACTGATCAAGCGGGGCATTGTCAAACCTTCTAGCGGCAGCTTGCCATCTTTGGCCAGTTCTTTACCTATGCTTGTCCAAGGATAGTCTGTACCACCAGCGTAACCAACAGATGTTGCTTTGCCGTTGGCTAGCCTGATTTGGGCAGAACCTTGGATGTGTACCATGTATGCGTCTAAGCGATCGCGCATCCAAAATAATTCTAAACCGCGTAACTGACTTTTATCTCCCAATAAACCATCTTGCCCTTCCAAATCAATTCTTTTGGGATGGGGTTTAGCCCATTGGCTGAAATCTGGCGGCAGTCGATAAAGGGGATACTTATAGATTGCAGTGCGTACGCGGCTAGCTGTATAAATAGGCTCGTAGTAAGCAGTAAATTTAACAGTACCCTTGCCATCATTACCCATTGATTTGTAAAAAACAAATTCCCGGCGGACAGCAGATTGCAGTTGCGCTGTGGACTTAGAATAGACCACCAATTGACGAAAGCGTAGCAAACTGCGACGAACGCGATCAAGTGTAATCCCTTGAATGGGATAATTTTGATAGACTGCGATCGCCTCATCCTTTGCTAAGTAACGTAGACTATTGTCAATTGAAGCTAACAACGCTTTGCGATCGCCTAGCTTACCCCTTTGACTAAAAATTTGCTCATCCCAACCCAAGCATAAATGTCGAGGTGTACAATCGCTGCCAATATCGGTTAGTTTTAGCGGCGGAACTTCAACTTTAGGATTGGTCAATGGAGGCAGCGGTCTTAACTTAGGAGTAGTCGGTAATGGCAACGGTGGTGGTAAGTTAGGAACCTGAGCAACAGAAGACCAAAAAGGATTTACAACGGCAATTCCTAGACTCAAGGAAAGCAAAGCAAGGGTTTTTCTCATCATTTAGTTGAATCTTTCAACACTAGAACTAAAAACGGGTTCTACCCGGATTGATACAATCCGAGACGGACGTACCACCATATATTCTCCCTGAATATTCTTAATCGGCACGCTAATGAAATCATGCGAACCAGACTTAGGTACAAGTTCGCCACTATACCACTTCTGAAACTCTTGAATCGTAGGAAAACGCACCTCTTCACGATGACCACTGTCCAATAGTAAGTGTACGGCGTATTCGTTCGGTGTTCTAGGCATATAGTTGAATCATTTTAAACACATTCAACCCATTTTTAACCACGTCACTCCCGAATGAACTCGGTAAGCATACGGAGGGAATTGGGAATTGGGAATGGGGAATTGGGAATTGGCAAGAGGACACGGGGACGCGAGACGCGGAGAAATTTTTTCCCTCATCTCCCTCATCTCCCTCATCAGGACGATTGTCTACCTCAAAACAGTTCCCGGTATTTTTTCTAGGAAAAAGATGCGATCGCATAAGCTAGAGACAACCTAATTTGTTAGGTAACAATGGAAGTGAGGACTTAGGCTAGTCATACTATGATAGGAAAATTATTAGACGGACGTTACCAAGTCCTCCAAATATTAGGTGCAGGAGGATTTGGCCAAACATACATCGCCCAAGATACCCGCAGACCAGGTTTCCCCAAGTGCGTTGTCAAGCACCTCAAACCTATCAGCGATACTCCTGAATTTCTGGAAACTGGCAGACGCCTATTTACCAGTGAAGCAGAAACTCTAGAACAACTAGGCAACCACGACCAAATTCCCCGACTTTTAGCCTATTTTGAACAAGACAATCAATTTTTCTTAGTACAAGAATTTATTGAAGGACATACTTTAAAAGCAGAACTGCTACCAGGTCAACGTTGGTCAGAAGAACAAGTCATGCAACTTCTGCAACAAATATTAAGTATCCTCAGCTTTATTCACAACCACAAAGTTATCCATCGCGACATCAAGCCAGAAAATATCATTAGACGGCAACAGGATGGCAGGTTTGTGCTGATTGACTTTGGTGCGGTTAAACAAATCCAAACTCAGCTGCTCACCGTCATGGGGCACACACAAACTACAATTATCATTGGGACTCCGGGATACATGTCTACAGAACAAGGGCAAGGTAAACCCCGCCCCAACAGCGATATTTATTCTCTGGGTATTATTGGCATCCAAGCATTAACAGGGTTACATCCCAACGATTTTGAGGAAGATGTAGATACAGGAGAAATTTCCTGGCAGCATCGAACTCAAGTCAGTCCTCTGTTAGCAGATGTACTATCGAAAATGGTGCTACATCACTTCAAACAACGCTATCAGACTGCCGCCGAAGCCTTACAAGCGCTACTTGGTACTCAAGAAACTTTAATAGAAAAGCCATCAACTCAACCACAATCTGTTGCACAATCTCAACAACATGTAGAACATTCTGCGGTTTTTACCTTATCCTCAGAAACTCACAACCGCCTAGAAAAGATTCTTTTAGAATTTATCGGCCCCGTAGCCCCAAGATTATTAAAACAAGTCGCGCCATCAGCATCTAATCCCGAAGAATTAATTAGTAAACTGCAAGTACATCTAACAGAAAATCAAAAAATTGATTTTAGGAAGAAAACAATATTTCTTATAGAAAAACCTACTGTTTTGCAAGAAATTACAATTAAGTCTGAAACTAAATCAGCTAACTTATCTAGTCAAGACAATCAATTAATCACCGACAGTTTTATCAGTCAGTGCGAAAGAGAGTTAACTATTTTAATTGGCCCAATAGCTACTTTTCTAGTTAAAAAAGCTTTAAAAACATCTCCACAGATTTCCCGTATTGACCTCGTAAAAATTTTGGCATCCCAAATTCCCGATCCGCAAAAAGCTATACAATTTAAACAACAATTGAGTGGGGAGTAGGGAGTGGGGAGTAGGGAAAAGGTTACATTATAGATATCTCCTCATTTCCCAGTCCCTAGTCCCATTACAAATAACTAACTCTGCTGATTTAATTACGAATTACGTTAGCGCAGCGATAGCGAGTCCTCGATAGCGTTAGCGTAAAGCCTGCGGCATAGCTTCGCTTAGAGCGACGCAGGAGCGTCGCGTCATTACGAATTACGAATTATTTAACATATCCATCGCGATTTTTAAGCTAGATTTCATCCGATTAAATGCCTTTGCTAATCCACCAATTTCATCATTGGAATTTTCTTCAAAATCAGCATCTACATCGCCAGTACTAACATTTTGAGCTACTTTTTCTATTTTCCTAATTCTCTGAATCACAAACTTGTTGATGAGGAAATTAATCAAAATTATTATAATTGCAAAAATGGCAACCAAAAGTACCATAACTAACAACCAACGTCGTTTGGCATTAGCAAAAATCTCCTGCGATGGTACAGAAACAACTTGGACGCCAAGAACTTCGTTGAGTTTCCAGCCAAAACCGTTGTCTGAGCCATAGGCAACTAACTGACTCTTAGGAGCCTGATCAGGTGTAGAATGACATCGCAGACATTGCTGCTGTGTAATTACTATTGGTTTTGCTATGTAAAATAATTGAGCTTCGGGTAAGCTGCGAAAGCCAGAAAGTTGTTTATTATTAGAATCTTTGCGAAAGCGCTCAATAAGTCCGATTTCAAAACTATCGGCCTTATCTCGCAAATTAGTTGGATTAAGTACTGCGTCTTTATGGAGAAAGTTTTTATACTCAGGGGTTTGGCGAAAATTTTCAAAAACTTCTGTAGCAGAAAAGCTGGGTACGACTTCAGGAATAAATGCAGTTTCTGTGTCTAGTTTAGGTGTTAATAATGGAACTATTCGATTTTGTGTATAGTATCTTACTGAGTTTACCATCTGCATCAATACCAGTGCTTGAGAAGCTACTTCATATTGCGCTCTCCCTTGAATAACATTGGATAGGGTAGCGCCACTAACAATGATGCTGATTATGAAAACTATGATCAAAAGTATGTTAAACTTGGTGCCTATTTTTAAATTATTTAACATCATATTGATATAATGCAACTTTGCAAATAAAGCTAGTATCTGAATAATTTATAGCAGTTTAAAAACAGCTACTCGATATTTAAATAAATATTAATTTTATGATGCAATATGACCAAATATAGGAATCTGACTTAATTAATGAAATTATTTACGTAGGTAGGGAGTAGGGAGTGGGGAGTAGGGAGTAGGATAGGAGAGAGTTTCAAGGTATATGGAGTTTTTTCACCAAATCAAATATGAGTCCTATATTGCAGTAGTTGAATTGATATGCAGATTAACGTTTGCTTAATTTCAATAGCTAAATCAATAACATTACCATAATTAATATGTCTTTGCGATTTTCACGTCGTTTATTTCTTTCACAACTGATATATTTAACAGTTGTCGGATGTCAATCACCACCAAAGTTTGAGGGTACTATAACCATTGGGGCCATAAACTATGGTGGAAGTGACCAAATTATTAATCAGTTTGCTAAATTCAATAGTTACTTGGGTGAAAAAATAAAAGCATATGTTCAGCTAGAGCCTGCTTTCAATGAAAATAGAGCTATCGAACGTCTTGAGGCTCGTGCTTGGTCTTTGGTATTCGCACCCCCAGGTTTAGCAGCTATTGCGATCGCACGCTACCAATATACCCCGCTTTTTCCTTTAGTAGGTGTTAGTAATTTACGCTCAATTTTGGTTGTTCGCAAAGATAATCTCATACAAGAATTAAAACAATTACAAGGGCAAACAGTTGCTTTAGGTCAACCAGGTTCCGCAACGGGATATTATTTACCTCTGTTTAATCTTTATGGTTTAACATTAGCAGAAATACTATTTGCACCCACACCTAAAACAGTTTTAGAATGGGTAGCATCAGGAAAAGCTAATGTGGGTGCAGTTTCAATTGCGGAATATAATCTCCACAGTCGAGAGATTTCCCAGAGTGAATTTCGCATACTTTACACTGACCCTCATTATGTTCCACCTGGCGCAGTTTTAATTGGGCCTAGTGTTGAACGCAACCGCCAAGAATATATTCGCCAAGTGATGAGTCAATTTCCTTCAGTTTTGGCCGAAGAAATCGCATATGTACCCAATGGGCAAGTACCAAACTATCAATATATGATTTCTGTGACAGAGCGAGTGAAATTAATTACTTCGCAATTACAAAACAAGCCTGTGCGATTATTTTAAGAGGTTTGAGATATCTTTTTTGGTATATCCTCGTACTCCTATTCGGTAGAAAACAAAATTAATTAACCAAGTAGTACCACGCACCATCACAACAGAAACACCAATACTACTTGGTAGTGCTGGGGATAATGGCTCAATCATTCAGGTGATAATGTGGCGAACATAAAAAAAGGAGCCTAACTCAAGCTCCTTAATTTAAAAACTGAATAAGATAGCAGATTACAGGTAACAGAGATACCAATTTTCAGAACAAAGTCATATAAAAAAGACTTTTAACCTGTTCTCTGTTCCCTACTGTATATTTATGACTACTTCACAGTCACCTTACCGCCAGCTTCTTCAATCCGCTTCTGAGCATCTTCAGCAGCATCCTTGGCAATACCTTCCTTGACAGGCTTAGGTGCAGCTTCCACTAAGTCTTTTGCTTCTTTCAAACCCAAACCTGTCAATTCCCGAACAATCTTCAGTACGGCAATCTTCTTATCAGCTGGTACTGATTCTAGAATTACGTCAAACTCGGTTTTTTCTTCTACTGGTTCAGCAACAGCAGCACCGCCACCACCAGAAGGCATCATCATCATGCCACCAACTGGTGCAGCAGCACTCACACCGAAGGCTTCTTCAATTTGTTTGACTAATTCAGAAGCTTCTAGCAAACTTAGGGACTTGAGTTGTTCTAAAATTTGATCGGTTGCAGCAGACATTGATATAACTCCTGTAATTTTGATTAGTTATTTGTCATTCTTACAAAGTTCTATTCGGAGGAAATCTCCGCTCAGACTTTGCGCTTTGTCATTTGTCTTTATAGCTGTGTGAATTGCTCAAAGCCATGAAGCACTCAGCACTTTGTTATAACTATTGACTTTTTGACTCTTGACTGAAAAGACGTGAATTTTATTCAGCAGCACTTTCGCCACTGCCTTTTTCTCCGTCGGACACAGCTTGTAAGGCGCGAGCCAAGGAACTGGGAACTTCATTGATACCCACAGCAATCTTGCTAGCCAAGGAATTGAGCGCTCCAGCAATTTGCGCCATGAGTTGCTCCTTAGAAGGTAAGTCTCCGAGTGCTTTGACATCTGATTCTTTCAGCAGACGACCTTCCATGACACCACCGCGAAGTTCTGTCTTCTTGGAAGCTTTCTGGAAGTCTTGGTAAGCCTTAATAGCAGATGAAAAATCTTCTTTAACTAGCAAAAAGGCTGAAGAACCTTTGAGCAATTCTGACATTGGTTGCCATTGTTCTTGGTCTTTAATGGCAATACCCATCAGGGTATTTTTAGTTACCTTACAAACAGTTCCTGTCGGACGCAGCCGCCGCCGTAAGTCGGTGATTTCCGCAACTGTTAGCCCTTGATACTCAATCACTAGTGCCAGAGTTGACTGACTCAAAGTTTCTTTGAGGTCAGCTACTATCTCTTGTTTATTTTCTAGCGTTCTACCCATGTTTGTTTCACCTCCTGAGCCAAATCATCGATTTCCCTACCCCTGTTGTTTCTAACTAACCACAAACAATAAACCCCGGCTATCTCAACCGGGGTTCAACATTAATACTCTTTACGCCTTAATAATCACACCCTTAAAGATGGTACTTCAGGTAATTAGAGCATCAACCTCGGCAGGGTATTAAGCTGTTAGCACCTGCTGTCTCCGGCTTTGCATATTAAATTGGGTAGTGGTGACTGGGGATTGTGTACTGGGTACAAGGAAAACTCTTTCCCAGTCCCTAATCCTCATTAAGCTGCTTCGGTCAGTTTTAAATCTCGTAGAGCGCTGATATCGATTTTAATCGATGGCCCCATAGTGGCAGCCACATAGAATGTACGCCAATAACGACCTTTAGCTCCTGAAGGACGGTTGCGGTCAATCGTCTCTTGCAACGCCTTCAGGTTGACTAATAAATCTTCAGGCGAAAATGATGCCTTACCAAACATAACATGGACTATCCCAGTTCGATCAGCACGGAATTCTAATTTACCAGCTTTAAATTCGGCGATCGCACCAGCTAAGTCAAACGTTACGGTTCCACCCTTGGGTGATGGCATCAAACCCCGCGGCCCCAGCAACTTACCAAGCTTTGCTACCTGTGGCATCACATCTGGCGTAGCAATCAGCTTGTCAAAGTCCATCATGCCTTTCTGAATTTGGTCAATTAGTTCTTCTGAACCAACTATGTCAGCACCAGCATTGGATGCTTCTGTCACCTTTTCACCTCTGGCAATCACCGCTACCCGGACTGCTTGCCCTGTACCTTTAGGTAATGCTACCGTTGTTCGCAACTGTTGGTCTGTATATTTTGGGTCAATTCCTAGCCGGATATGTGCTTCAGCGGCTTCAGAAAATTTAGCTGTCGCCGTCTCTTTTAAAAGGGCTAAAGCCTCTAATGGTGGATAGTCTTTATCTTCTACTTTTGTTTGCAGTTCCTGCAAACGACGTGATACTTTTTTGGTCATTTTTCTCTCCTGGGGTCATTCCGAAGCTATTGCCTCTCCCCCGATAGTTTTTAGTGATGAGCGCAGAAGCGCAGTAGCGGGGCGTTTAAGCTCATGCTGAGTAATTTTGACTCTGACTCTTGACTAATCTGCTACTGTCACACCCATATTTTTGGCTGTTCCTTCCACAATCTTCATTGCTGCTTCGATGTCGTTGGCATTGAGGTCGGGGAGTTTAGTTTGGGCGATTTCTTGCAATTGCGCTCTAGTAATATTCCCTACTTTCTTTTTGTTGGGTTCATTTGAGCCGCGTTCGATTTTCGCTGCCTTGCGAATTAACACTGATGCTGGTGGCGTTTTGAGTACAAATGTAAAACTCCGGTCTTCATAAACCGAAATTTCTACGGGTATGACCATCCCAGCTTGGTCTGCTGTTTTGGCGTTGTACTCTTTGCAGAACATCATGATGTTGACGCCATGTTGACCCAATGCGGGGCCAACTGGCGGTGCTGGATTGGCTTTTCCAGCATTCAGGGCCAGTTTAATGACCGCTACTACTTTCTTCGCCATTTGTGTTTAGCTCTGTTTCTCTACCTGATTAAATTCCAATTCTACTGGTGTATCCCTTCCAAATATCGAGAGCAAAGCTTTGAGCTTACTCCGCTCTGGAGAGACTTCTATCACCTCGCCTTCAAAGTCCTTGAACGGGCCAGAAAGTACGATGATCTTATCACCAGTCGCCATGTCAATTTTGACAACTGGTTCCTGTTCGCTGGTTTGTTTGAATATGCGCTCTACTTCTGAAAGGCTCAGAGGTATAGGATGAACGTGACCGCGACCTCTGCCACTACCACGTTTTTGTTCTGAGCCTACGAAGTTAATCACATGAGAGGTGTTTCGCACTACCTGCCATGTGTCATCGTCCATCACCATTCGTACCAGCACATAGCCAGGAAAAACTTTTTCTTCTGTATGCTGGCGACTGCCATCTTTACGGATTTTTACCGCTGGTGTGTGGGGAATTTCCACCTGGACGATTTTGTCAGACACATCAAAAGTTTGAATGCGTTGTTCTAAGTTAGTCTTGACACGCTTTTCACAGCCAGAGGCTACTTGCACCGCATACCAGCGTGCTTCATTGAGCGCTGTTTCTGCTGTTTCCTCTGACTGCAACGTTGTTAAGTCATGTGGTTCGTCTGTTGCAAAAGTCATCAGAATACCTGTTTTGCTGCCCAAGCAAACAATCCATTAACTAGATCTAAAGAAGCAACGGTCTGATTTTTGAATATGATTGTTGCTGCCCAATGAAACAATCCATCGACCAAGTATATCAAAGATGCAGAAAGTGTCACCATTAACAACACAGCTGCTGATTCGCTCACTAACTGCTTGCGACTAGGCCAGACTACTTTTTCCAGTTCTTCTTTGGTTCCCTGGATAAAGTTGTTAAAGCTAAATCCACCAGTGTTTTCTGGCATTTCTGCTTCATTTTTTTTGGACACTGCCGTTTATCCCCCGTTTCTTATACAGATGTGTATATATTCTGCTAATTTTCACAAGGGTTTACAGCTTTAGATCCATCTCAACTTGTTGGAAGCAAAAAAGCTGCAAACACAATAGATTAACCCGAAATTATTAGCATCAACTGCTATGTTAGCAGCTGCGTAATTATTTCGGGCTGTGTCTTTTGCTCTTGAGCGCGCCCTGGAGGACTTGAACCCCCGACATCAGGTTTTGGAGACCTGCGTTCTACCAACTGAACTAAGAGCGCACAAGCTGTTTTTGATTCAGTCATTGCGCTGAACTAATTTCTCAGTTTAACGCAATTGCGACTTCTATCATACTTTATTTTTGTCCTCAAAACAAGCTAGCGGCGGATGCCGCTTGGTATTTGAGGTTTGGGCGACATTTTTGGGTAGGGGATTACAAAGGTCGGTCAAACCGTTGCTTGATTCGGGTTGCTTTACCGACGCGATCGCGCAGATAATAAAGTTTAGCACGTCGGACTTTACCACGCCGCATCACTTTAATGCTGTCAATCCGGGGAGAATGCAACAGAAATACCCGCTCAACGCCGACGCCTTGAAATACCCGACGGACTGTAATGGTTTCATTGATGCCACCATTGCGTTTGGCAATCACCACTCCTTCGTAAGGCTGCACGCGAAATTTTTCGCCTTCTTTAATTTTTACCCCGACTTTTACTGTGTCGCCCACGTAAATTTGGGGCAAATTAGATTTTAGTTGTTCCGCTTCAATCGAGCGGATGATCTCTTGAGCGTTCATGTCTTTTGGTGTCTGGTGGAAAAATCTCACGATCATCCATCATAAATCCTTAACTGCTTGAGAGTCCAGTTATTTAGGATGGATAACTTTTCTGAATATAAATGTCTGTAAATGGGAAAAATGTTACAAAAGACTCTGCTAAGGTATTAAATTTATGAAATTTAGCGTCGTCATCACTACCTATAATCGCTTAGATTTGCTCAAACGAGCAATTAATTCTGCTCTCAATCAGACAATTGAGTGCGAGGTTGTTGTCGCTGATGATTGTTCTTCTGATGACACCGAAACCTATATCAAAAGCTTAGGGGACAGCGTTGTTTATCATCGTAACGAAGTTAACCAAGGACATGCAGCAACGGTGAATGCTGGAGTTGCTAAAGCTAGCGGTGATTGGATTAAGTTTTTAGACGATGATGACTACCTACATCCTAATTGTCTAACCGAGATGCTCAAGGCGATCGCACTGTGTCCAGATGCAGCTATTTGTTCCTGTGTTGCCGCTCAAGTGGATGGTAATGAAGTTGAATTGAGTCGGACTCCCCGACTTGGCCCTGGATTAGCTTTTTATATCCCCCAAGCTGATATTCATTTCGGAATGCTTTTAGAGCTTTTGCCTTTTGGGACACCTGTGCAAGTAGCTTGTCGTCGAGATGCTTTTTTACAAACTGGCGGTTGGGACTCTACACTTGATGCTAACTGTGATGACATTGACTCATGGATTCGCATTGCCCAATTTGGTCACGCCATTTTTCTCAATCAGTGTCTTGCTTATCGTACTATTTGGCCTGGTGCTTATAATCAAAAGTTTTCTTTATCTCAGCGGCTAGCTACAAATATCTTGATGAAAGAGAAAATTTATCCCTTGGTAGCTGAACAACACCGCTTAGATATCCCTCTACTTCAAGATATAAAAAATTACCTAAAACTCCATTGGATTTTAGTGGCACTCAAGCAACGTAACATCAAAAGTCTGTTTTCCATGATAGATTTTTCCATACTTTCCCCCTTGGCTTGGAAGCTTTTGTTAAATGCTGTTTTCATGCGGCGCTCCCCAGAACAAAATTCTGATCTTCGCAAATTGGTGTTAATTGAAGACTGATGACTAAAGATTAGGGAACAGGGAACAGGGAACAGCACCTTCTCGAATCTTGGGTTTCAGATAAATTCATGAATCATCGGTGATTAGGAGAATTTATTTCTCTTCCCCACTCCCTACCTATCGCGCTTACGTTACGCTTCTGTGCGAGACGCTTCAAGGAACGCGCACCACGAAAATAATTTTATGAATCAAGTCAGACTCCTACATTTACTAAAAATTTATAAAAAACATGTAAATTTACTGAAAAATTTGTAATTGCTTAAACTCAGGAATTGTATTGTAGTAGCTGTCATCTAAGTATAGATAATCAAAATAAAATTGTAAAAAGTTATCTTCACGCTGTCAGTATAAAATTCCCAACTCATTAAAGCAGAGATTATACATATCAATAATTTCCGCAAGTAATGAATATTTGTATGTAAAATTAAATGCTATGAAACTTTCAGCAGTAAATTTGAAAATGTTGAAATTTTAGTCAAAGTGTATTTCCATAAAGTACAAAGACACACCATAAAACTAATTGTTTAGGAGCAAAAATTCAGCCATATGTACGACTGCATTATCGTCGGCGCGGGGCCAGGGGGTGGAACAGCTGCATACCATTTAGCCAAGCAGGGCCGCTCAGTATTAATTTTGGAAAAAGAATCTCTCCCAAGATATAAACCCTGTGGTGGCGGTGTATCACCAGCGATCGCTCAATGGTTTGACTTTGATTTTAGCCCAGCAATCTCCCTAAAAGCAGACTCTCTACGCTTTACTTTGAAATTAAGCGATCCCGTAGAAACAAAAGTTACCACTAAAGAACCAGTCTGGATGGTGCGGCGGGACGTTTTCGACCATTTTCTTGTGCAGCAAGCACAGAAACAAGGGGCTGAACTAAAAGACAATACAGAAGTCACAGGAATAGAATTTAAAAATAACTCTTGGCAAGTTAACACAGCTAATGGCCCAATTACAGGCCGCTACCTCATCGCTGCTGATGGCGCTAAAGGCCCAATGGCGAAATGGTTGGGTTTCAAAGAACGCAAACGCCGCTTAGCAGGAACATTAGAGACGCAAATCCCAGCAAATATCAACAATCAATCTATAATTCAGTTCGAGTTCGGCTTAGTAAAAAACGGCTACATGTGGAACTTCCCCAAAGCTGATGGTTATTCGATTAGCGTGGGTACTTTTATTGGCGGCGAACCTCAAGACTTTAAAAAGGTTTTGCAAGAGTATGCCCAATCTTTTAATGTAGATCTCAATACTAGCAACCAGTATAATCATTCCCTTTGTCTATGGGATGGCAATCAAAAATTACATACTCAAAATGCAGTTTTGGCTGGCGAAACTGCTTGTGTAGTTGATCCCATGACAGGTGAGGGGATTCGTCCTTCGATTTTTAGCGGTTTGCTCGCAGCAGGAGCAATTAATGACGCTCTTGCTGGAGATATCAGCGCTTTAGAAAGATACAGCGATGCCATTAATGAACAATGGGGTGCTGATATGGCTTGGGCGCAAAAATTAGCGGGAGCATTTTATCGTTTTCCCGGCATTGGTTATAAAGCTGGTGTAAAACGTCCTTCTGGTGCCCAAATCATGGGTAAGATTCTCTGCGGAGAACTGCGTTATGGCGATGTTGTGGGTCGCGCTTTAAAACGTTTAATTCCTGGTTTTGGCGGTTAGCTATTATGGACTGTTTCAGCGCCTTTGAAGGCAAAAAGTTTTTGGAGCGGGGTATAAATCCCCGTTACAAAAACGGTCTCCTGCCTCCTGCCTCTTGCCTTCGTTATCAGTTATTGCTGATGGGTTTAGTTACAACTCACTACATAACTAATGACTAACTTCCTGTACTTTTCTTTTTCGTAGTGGTAGTTGAGGACTTAGCAGTTGACTTTGAGCGAGTAGTTGTTGATTTAGTAGTCGTTGATTTAGTGCTTTTGCGAGTGGGCTTTCCTGATGATGCTTTTGCTTCCAGCAATTTCAATGCCGCTGATAGCGTTACGTCTTCTACTGATTGACCTTCTGGGACACTCACATTAGTTTTGCCGTGCTTAATGTAAGGCCCATAAGGCCCATCATAGATGTTAACTGGCGTTCCATCTTCAGGATGTGTACCCAGCTCGCGTAAAGCTGCCTTAGACTTGCTATTGGTGGAGCTGCGCCCTTTTTTCGGTTCAGCTAGCAACTCTAATGCACGCTCTAAGGAAATTGTCAACACATTATCAGCGGCTTTCAAAGAGCGGTAATCTTTCCCTTCCTTGCCTTGGTCATGAACGACATAGGGCCCAAAGCGTCCCAAACTAGCTTGAATTTTGCCTCCAGTGGCTGGATGAGTTCCCAGTGTCCGGGGTAGTGCTAAAAGACCAACGGCCATCTCCAGAGTTGCATTTTCTAGGGTGACACCTTTGGGTAGTGAAGCTTGTTTCGGTTTGGGGTTTTCGTCGGACTTATCACCCAACTGGACGTAGGGGCCATAAGTGCCAATCTTCACATAAATTGGTTCGCCGGTTTCAGGGTGGCGACCGAGTTGGTCAGGCCCAGTAGTTTTTTGCCGCAGTAGCACCTCTACCTGTTTAGGATCGAGATCAGCGGGCGTTAGGTCTTTGGGAATAGAAGCGGTGACGACAGTTTCACCATTTTCAACTTCAATGTAGGGGCCATATTTACCAATACGAACTTTGGCATCTAAATTTTCTAATTCTACCGTTCTGGCTTTATTGGCATCAATCCGACTCTCCTGTTCTTTAACCAAGGTTTCCAGACCTTTGTCGCCTAGATAAAAACCCCGTAAGTAGGGTAGCCAAGCCGCTTCACCCTCAGCTATATCATCCAGAGTTTGCTCCATCTTGGAGGTAAAGCTGGGGTCAACGATGTCCGGGAAATGTTTCTCCAACAAATCAGTGACAGCAAAAGCGGTGAAAGTAGGAATTAAAGCATTATTCACCAACTGAGTGTAACCCTTGTCAATGATTGTACCAATGATGCTAGCGTAAGTACTGGGACGACCAATACCTTCACTTTCTAGGGTTTTCACTAGAGTTGCTTCGGTGTATCTGGCTGGTGGTTGAGTTTCGTGACCGACTGCTTCTAATTCTTGACAATCTGGATGATCCCCAACTTTGAGGTTAGGGAGAATTATTTCTTGGTCTTCTAGCGCTGCTTCTGGGTCATCTGAACCTTCAACGTAGGCGCGTAAGTATCCAGGAAAGTCGATACGTTTGCCAGAGGAACGAAATCCGGCGTCTTCAACTTGCAACTGTACGGTAATTTGAGTTTGGCGAGAATCAGCCATTTGGGTAGCGACGGTACGCTTCCAAATTAAGTCATAGAGGGCAAATTCCCGACCACTTAAGCCGGTTTCTTGAGGAGTGCGAAAGGTGCTACCTGCTGGACGAATGGCTTCGTGTGCTTCTTGTGCGCCTTTGGATTTAGTGGTGTACTGCCTTGGTTGGGGGCTGAGATATTGTTTGCCGTAAAGTTGTTCTACACAGCTACGAGCTGCTGCGATCGCTTGCTCTGATAAGTGTACCGAATCTGTACGCATATAGGTAATATACCCCTGCTCATACAAACTCTGGGCAATCCGCATCGTGTCTCGTGCTGAGAGGCGTAGTTTTCGGTTAGATTCTTGTTGCAGTGTCGAGGTAGTAAACGGTGGCGCGGGTTTGCGTGTGACTGGGCGTTCCTCTACATCTGTGACACTCCAGGTTTTTCCAGTTAGGCGTTCCTTGAGGGCTAGCGTGTCCTCTTGTGAAAGTAACACCACATTGCGACCAGCGGTAATTTGACCTGTTGCTGGGTCAAAATCGCTCCCAGTGGCTACTTTCTTGGCTGCTAGCGTCACCAACTGGGCACTAAAGGGATTTTTTTCTTGCTCAAGATAAGCTTTCAAATCCCAATATGTACCTTCATGGAAGGCGCGACGCTGGCGTTCTTTGTTAACCAAAAGCCTCACAGCTACAGATTGTACGCGTCCAGCAGATAATCCCCAGGCAATTTTTTTCCACAGCAACGGGGACAAGGTATAGCCCACCAGTCGGTCTAAAATCCGTCGCGTTTCTTGAGCGCGAACTAACTGCTCATCGATATTGCGGCAGTTTTTGAGAGCTTTTTTAATAGCGTCTTGGGTAATTTCATGAAACACCATCCGCTTGGTCGGCACTTTCGGCTTGAGCAATTGGTATAAATGCCAACTAATACTTTCACCTTCACGGTCTTCGTCCGTTGCCAGTATCAGCTCATCTGCCCCTTTTAGAGCATCTTTGAGCTGGGTAACAATTTTCTTTTTATCTTTCGGGACAACGTACACCGGTTCAAAGTCGGCGTCTACATTTACACCAAGCTGTGCCCATGCTTCCCCTTTGATATCAGCAGGTATATCACTAGCTGACTGGGGTAAGTCACGCACATGACCCATAGACGCCTCTACCCGATAGTCTTTCGGCAGGTAATTGCGGATGGTACGAGCTTTGGTTGGAGATTCGACGATGACGAGAGTTGACATGGAATTTCAAAAAAAAAGAATAGCTGCTAAGCTAAACGGTCAAGTTGAGTGAGTTTCGGTAAATTGTCAAGATAAAACCTCCCACTTGGGGCTGTGATTTAATCCTTACACAAACTGCCCGTTAGGGCGAAAATCTGCTCAACTTCTGGCGTAGTCCTTTTTAGGGGATGGGTATGGGGGAATGCTGGATTTAAATTTCCAGCTATTTCAATCTTTAACTTATCTAGCGCACAATTGGCGACTAAAGTTTTCAAAATATCCTCCAAGTGTAATGAGACGATAATTTTTGTTTGTAATTGAGGTGGTGCGTTGTGCAGCGAGTGTGGTCTAGCCACCCCCGTCGGCGGGTTTCCCGACTTGAGCGGACTGTCAGGGGAACCCCCGCAAGCGGCTGGCTCGACTTGAGGGAAGTGGCGTGGTTTCCCCGATGAACAACTCACGTTGGGGTTCCCACGGCAGTTGCTCATGGGGAAAACCCTCTTGGTGTAGCCTCTCCCTTGGGGAGAAAACCTTGCTGCCTAAGCGTTGTAGCAACTGCTGTGGGGAGCAGGGGGAAGATACACTATTAAGGTCTCCCTCTTGCAAAGCGCACCATGCCCCTCTGCCTCTTCTCTATCTCTGACTTTCACGAAGGTTGTGCCAAAATTAAATCAAACTTAAGAGTAAAAGCGAAGTGGGGTTTATACCTATTCTCTTGAGGCAAAACTGTGCGAGCAATTCATCAAAAAGATGTAGTTTTACTATCTATCAGAAAAATCTATAGGACAAAAGATACCTCACTAACTCT
The DNA here is from genome assembly GCF_059505385.1 of Desmonostoc vinosum. Lineage (NCBI taxonomy): Bacteria > Bacillati > Cyanobacteriota > Cyanophyceae > Nostocales > Nostocaceae > Desmonostoc > Desmonostoc vinosum. Next base: position 8,783 of record NZ_JCACKM010000060.1, on the reverse strand, counting down.
AGCAGAAGACGAAATATATTGAGATATATAGCGAAATCCTTAAGTACTGATAAAAATATTTTAAAAATAAGACTAAGAGCTACGTGTTTTAACGTAATCAGTGTAGCTTGCATTGCTTGCTTATGAAGAACATGAAGCGATCGCAATTACCAAAACAACTGGATGGTTAGAAAAGTTTTCCACATAACTATTAAGACAGTAAGTAAAGCAGCAGATTCTTTAGTTAGTAGATGTTTCTGTTCAGAGGTCGTCAGGACGAGTTCATTAAATTTGATATTTGTGAGGAATGTGGGAAAAGATTGTCAGTGAATAATCAACTAACAAAATAGTCAGCATAGTAAAAAATAATGCATGTGACCACACAACAATTCTAAATGTTTATAGATTTTCTAGTTTTGCTATTATTTTTCTTTTGTAGTACTCATCACAAATTACAGAAAAAAAAGCGCAAACTCAATGAACGTTTCACAACTTGAAATAGGGTTACTATAGTTAAGTAAAATCAAGTTTTTTCAGATAGAAAGTTGTGTTAGCATACTTCTAGAGAAGTTACGTTCGGCGATACGAATCTTGTTTTTAGTCATAATTGCAAGCGGCTCTCCGAATACACATCTCTGCATCAATGGATTCTGGAGAATTTCATGTCAATCTACGTAGGGAACCTATCCTACAGCGTCACACAAGACGACCTCACTAAAGTATTTTCCGAGTATGGTGCCGTGAAGCGAGTCCAATTACCTACAGATAGGGAAACTGGACGCGCAAGGGGTTTTGGTTTCGTGGAAATGGAATCATCAGCCGCAGAAGATGCAGCTATTCAAGCTCTGGATGGTGCTGAATGGATGGGGCGTGTAATGAAAGTTAACAAAGCTAGACCACGAGAGGATAAAAATACTCGCTCTGGCGGTGGTGGTTGGGGAAAAAATAATGATGGATATTCGTAAAGCAATTAAAGCTTGAGGTTATTCATTCGGCGTTTGCCAAGCAAAAATCACCCTAAGTTTAGCAGTTCAGTAGACAACTGAACTGCTTGTTTGTATCTAGGGAGTGAGCTTACACATAATTTCATCAATCAAATTAGATTCCCAATATTTTTAGCATAATTTAATTTGATGCTCAGAATAGTAACTTTGTATGGCGACAAGCTACCACTCTCTTGGCAAAAGACTTTTACCCAAAAGCGAGTCTTAGCCAGAAACAAAAAGGTAAATGCAACTTTGGTCAAGAACAATGGATAGAATGAACAAAGTTAGCCTTAATGTCTAATCGCCAAAACCTATACATCTCATGGATTTTGCTAATCTTGCATCCCAGTTAAATGCTGGAACGATATTACCAGAGGGGATTGTAATTCTCACCCTCTTGGGGGTTTTGATTATTGATTTGATTTTGGGGCGCACATCCTCACGCTGGATTGGATATCTAGCGATCGCAGGTTTACTTGCTTCGGTTGTCGCCCTGTGTTTTCAATGGGATGCGATTAATCCCATCTCTTTTAGCGGTGGTTTTAACAGCGATGACCTAAGTTTAGTCTTTCGCGGTGTCATTGCTTTGTCTGCCGCTGTGACTATACTGATGTCAATTCGCTATGTTGAACAGAGTGGAACCGCTTTAGCAGAATTCATCGCTATTTTGCTGACTGCTACTCTAGGAGGAATGTTTCTATCCGGGGCTAGTGAGTTGGTGATGATTTTCATCTCCCTAGAAACCCTGAGTATTTCCTCTTACTTGTTGACAGGTTATACTAAGCGTGATCCCCGCTCCAACGAAGCGGCACTGAAATACTTGTTAATTGGAGCTTCCAGTACAGCAGTATTTTTGTACGGTGTATCACTACTGTACGGTTTATCAGGTGGACAAACTGAACTAGGCGCGATCGCTAATGGTATTGCCACAGCGAACCTGGGTCAATCTTTAGGTTTAGTAATTGCTCTGGTTTTTGTGATTGCCGGGATTGGTTTTAAAATCTCCGCTGCTCCCTTCCACCAATGGACACCAGACGTATACGAAGGCGCTCCCACTCCCGTGATTGCCTTTTTATCGGTTGGTTCTAAAGCAGCTGGGTTTGCTTTAGCCATCCGCTTGCTCACAACAGTCTTCCCCCTCGTTGCTGACGAGTGGAGATTTGTCTTCACCGCTCTTGCCGTCCTCAGTATGGTACTGGGTAATGTAGTCGCCCTGGCGCAGACCAGCATGAAACGGATGCTAGCTTATTCATCCATTGCTCAAGCTGGATTTGTGATGATTGGCTTGATTGCTGGTACTGAGGCGGGGTATGCCAGTATGATTTTCTACTTGCTGGTTTACCTATTCATGAACCTGTGCGGTTTTACCTGCGTAATTTTGTTCTCTCTACGGACGGGAACTGACCAGATTGCCGAATACTCAGGTTTGTATCAGAAAGACCCACTGCTGACACTGGGATTGAGCATCTCCTTGCTTTCCTTGGGTGGTATTCCGCCCCTGGCTGGGTTTTTCGGCAAAATCTACTTATTCTGGGCTGGTTGGCAAGCCGGTCTTTACGGATTAGTTTTGCTAGGCTTAGTTACCAGTGTCGTCTCCATCTACTACTACATTCGTGTAGTAAAGATGATGGTAGTCAAAGAATCTCAAGAAATGTCCGACGTAGTGAAGAATTATCCAGAAGTGCGTTGGGATTTACCTGGATTTAGACCTTTACAAGTCGGGTTGATAGTAACTTTAATTGCCACTTCTATAGCAGGGATTTTATCAAATCCACTGTTTACATTGGCTAATGATTCTATCTCTCATACGTCGATTTTACAAGCCGCAACTGTTAGCAAAGCTCAAGTAAGTGCAATGACTACTGAGCAAACAGAGGGGTTGTAGATTGCAATCTTTATAGTTGGTTAATAGCTGGTCATTGAGTAGCTATTAACCATCTTTTTTTTGGGCGATCGCTTGCTGAATGGGAATAGTAATCACGAACTCAGCACCTTTTCCTTGAGAAGAATTTACCTCTAGAGTGCCCCGATGTTTTTCTACAATAATTTGATGAGATATTGCTAAACCTAAACCTGTTCCTTTACCCACAGGCTTGGTAGTAAAGAACTGCTCAAATATTCTCTGTTGTACTTCTTGAGACATTCCTATTCCATTATCAGCAATCTGAATTGTCACAAATTTAGGGTCATTTGCCACTGATGTGCGAATAAAAATTGTGGGATTATTGATTATTTTGCCATTATTTATGGCATCTTCTATAGCATCAATTGCATTTGATAAAAGATTCATAAAAACCTGATTGAGTTGCCCTGCATAACACTCTAATAAAGGTAAATCATCGTAATCCTTGACCAGATTTATTTCAGGACGTTCTTGTGTAGCTTTGAAGCGACTACTCAAAATCATTAAGGTGCTATCAATACCTTCATGTAAGTTAACTGGCTTAAATTCTGCTTCATCTAATCGAGAGAAAATGCGGAGCGATCGCACTATTTTTTCAACTCGCTCAGTTCCCACTACCATTGAAGATAAAAGTTGTGGTAAGTCTTGTTTAAGGAATTCCAATTCAATTTTATCTGCATAAGCTTGAATCTCTGGAACCATAGTAATATCCGTATGAATTTCATATAAATACAATATTTTTAATAAGTTTTCAATATATTGTTGAGCATAAGTTAAATTACCAGAGATGAAATTTAATGGATTATTGATCTCATGAGCAACTCCCGCAACTAATTGCCCCAAGGAAGACATTTTTTCTTCTTGGACTAATTTTAGTTGAGTTTTACGCAATTCTAAATGAACATTGATCCTGGCCAAAACTTCTTCATATTCAATAGGTTTAGTAATATAGTCTACTGCTCCTATTTGTAACCCTCTCACCTTATCTACCGACTCAGAAAGAGCAGTCATAAAAATTACTGGAATATCTTTAGTTTTGGGATTAGCTTTCAGGCGAGAACAGGTTTCAAATCCATCAATTCCTGGCATCATCACATCTAATAAAATTAAATTTGGTAATATTTCTTGGGCTTTTTCTAAGGCACTTTCTCCACTCTTAGCCACAAAAACTTTGAAACCAGACTGATTTAAAAACTCAAATAAAACCTTAATATTGGTGGGAATATCATCAACGATTAGAATCGAATTAGCTAAAGAATTTTTCATTTTTAGTTTACTTTTAAAAACTCAGATTTTCATTTTTTCCCCAAAAATTTACTATTAACTATAAATAAGGCTTAATCAAGTCAACAATAGCTTCGTCTTCAAATTCTTCAACTAAACCTAATACTTTGTTAACAAAAACCGTATACTTTGAGTCTAAATTTTGGATACGGATTGCTTCTTGTTGAATTCCCAAAATATAACCAGCATTAGCAGCTTGATATAAATTAATCAGCTCACTAGATGGGGGAAATATAACTTCTTGCAAAGGATAAATACTCTCAGAACATTGATTACTATTTTGATAAACCCAAGTCAATTGTAAATAATGTTGTAATTGCTCAAATAACTCATCAGATGGTACAGGTTTAGGCAGAAAATCATTACAGCCTACATCTCGACTTTGTTGGCGATCTAGATTAAATACACTAGCAGAAGAGGCAATAATAATTATCTCTTGTAATTCTGGTTGAGAGCGTAAACTCTGAGTCATCTCAAATCCGTTCATCACTGGCATTGCTAAATCAGTGATAATTAAATTTGGCTGGTATTCTTTTGCTTTATCTAAACCTTCTTGACCATTGTTAGCTTCAATTACTTTAAAACCTAGTGGTTCTAGTAAATTAACAATTACAGCGCGATTTTCCCAACGGTCATCGACAATTAGAATTATTTTTTGCTCACCTTCATATCTAATAATATTTTGTGAAAATTGCGAAACCTCTGAAGGCAGAAAATTTATAGCTTCTGGTAAGTCTAGCTCAAACCAAAACTTGCTACCTTGACCATAAGTACTATCAACTTGAATTTTACTACCCATCATCTCGACAATTTGTTGACTAATTGCCAGTCCTAAACCTGTACCTTCTGCCTTGCGTGAATTATCACCCACCTGTTCAAAAGGGAGGAAGATTTTTTCTAATTGTTCTGGAGTCATACCAACACCTGTGTCTTCAATTTGAAATCTGATTTTATTAACTGGCAATCGTTGCTCTGACCCATAAGCTAATACTTCTACAGTAAATGTTACTTCTCCTTTTTCTGTAAACTTAATAGCATTACCTAAAAGGTTAATTAATAATTGTCGCAAGCGTTTTTCATCAGCATGAATAGCAGTTGGGAGTTGGTTAAGTACCTGATAATTAAAATTGATTTCTTTCTGCTCTGCTTTGATCCGGCAGATATCCATGACTCCTTGTAAGAAGTGGTTAAAATTAAAATCTTGAGGATAAAATTCAAGTTTTTTAGCTTCAATTTTGGAAATATCTAGAATATCATTAATCAGCATTAAAAGATGAGAACCACATTGGTAGATAATATTGATCCCATCTTGTTGCTGAGAACTAGCAGTTTTATCGCGTTTTAAGATTTGCGCGTAGCCAAGAATACCATTGAGAGGAGTACGCAGTTCATGGCTCATATTGGCAAGAAATTCGCTTTTTGCTTGGTTAGCAGCATCAGCTGTTTCCTTGGCCGTTTTTAATTCTGCTGTTCGTTCTTCCACACGATTTTCTAAGTTTTGATTTGTTATTTCTAGTTCTGTAAAAGACTCTCGTAATTGTTCTGCCATTTGATTAAAAGATTGGGCAAGAATACCGAGTTCTTCAACACCAGAAACTGGTACTGTTTGATGGAGATTACCAGCTGCGATCGCACTACTTGCTTGAGTCAATCGTAAAATAGGTTTGGTGATCCAACGAGAGGTATAAATTCCTAGCACTGTAGCTACAATGAGCGCCCCAAAGCAAAGCAAAATAGTTGTACGGTTATTAATGTTGATTTGCGCCATAAAATCAGTTTCCGGCACAACCAAAATCGTCAACCAATCCAAACCAAACTGATCACGCCAAGGTGTCACCTGAACAAACTGACGTTTCCCTTTGAGTTCTAACACAAGTTCTTGATTGTCTTTAATCTTTTTAAAGTCGCCAAACCTTTGCTGCAAATGTTGCGCCGTTGATTGAATTAAAGGATCGCGACTATTTAAAGCACTAAGTCGATATACTTTACCATTAACTGTTGTGAATGGTTCGTCAATTGTGGAATTTGCTATGAGTAGCCCATTGCGCTCAATAATGAAAACTTTTCCCGAAGGACTAACTTTTAATTTCCGCAGAAAATCACTGATATTCGATAGTAGTAAATCAATGCTGAGAACACCAAGCAGCTTGTTATTCTTATCGTACACAGGATAGTTGGCAGAAGCTGACACATACCCTACTAAGGTATTTTCCCAGATGTATATTCGACTCCAGATGGGTTTTTTTGCCTTAACTGTTTCGGTATACCAGACGTCCTCAAGTGGTTTATAGGAATCAGAATAAACTAGTTTTGTCCAGTTTCCACGACTATCAGTTCCATAAGAGTAAAGCTTACTCTTATTAGTTATATCAATAGTCAGATCCTCACCGTTTAGCCAACGTCCAGACCCTAACCCTTGACCTGTTGTTAGGGTGTAGCCGTTGTAGCTAATATTTGGAAAAATCTGCATTTGTTTCCAGAAGTAATATCCTGTACTCTTAATATCTTGTAAGTTCAGCAGTCCTTGTTCTATAGCATCTGCATTAATTTGATTAATTTGATGAGGAGTTGCTAAGTAAGTATCAAGATGCTGATCAACCAGTCTGTCAACTTTACTCATCAACTGGAGGGCAAGGTCATTTACTGCTTTTTGCCCATTTTTAAATGAGAGATATCCCACCAGTCCCACTGCTGCAAAAATTTGGATCACAAAAGGAACGATGAGAATCAGGCGCAGAGACAAATTTTGGGAACGTGAGACACCAGGATGCATGATGGTTTTCGGTTCTGGACAGCTTTTCTTGCATTAGTTTGCCCATTCTCCAGATGTCAATAACCACCAAATGCATGAATCTGCTGCTGCATAGTATAGAATTTATCAGGCGATCGCCATAAAATTAGTTGTTAATTCTCTAACTATTTTAAAATCAGTAATGCTATGCCGTAACTAGATTGCGGAAATACATAAAACAGTTTTACAGTTTGTCAACAGTATTTTCATAAGCATTATAAAATCATAGCTATTGTTATATAAAAATTTTGATAATTACAGATAATCACGGATATCTTTTTTAAAAAAACATTTAACAATCGTTAGTTAAGTTGTGGAATAAATATGCAATTTTAAACCCCGGTAACGGGTATGCAAATACGAGTTAAGTACTGCACAAACAAGTATATCTACTTCATTACTGGCAATTTGAAAACATTATTTCAGTCTAAAGATTGAAAATCAAAATAACTACCTAAAACACTATTATCTGCAAAATACATCATATCTAGAACAAAAATCCAGTAGCATCAACAGCGATATTTAGGATAATTTCAGCTACTCAAAATTACTATTTATGCTGAAAAATTGTGCTAGAGATACCTGTAAATATATTGCACACGATTTAAATACACATGAGATACACACTTAAATGAATCTGGTGTGATAGTAAATTGTGTTAAAAATTTGTCTGCCATAAGCTCTCAATAATTACGTGTACCAGTTTACTTATTGAATTGAATTTAGGTTAGAGATTTATGATGAACAAAATAGTTGTACCTGATTTGTACTGTCCTTTTTTACCCCAGATCAATAAGTATGCTGATATTCTAGAAGAATATGCGCTTGAGTGGGTATTACGCTTCCAACTTTTGGCGAATGAATCTTCTTATCAACGCTTCTGCAAATCAAAGTTTTTCTTCTTAGCAGCAAGTGCTTATTCTAACTGCCAGCTGGAAGAATTAAGAATCGCAAATGATTGGTTAAGCTGGGTGTTTATTTGGGACGATCAGTGTGATTTATCTGATTTAGGAAAACAACCTGAAGTTCTCAAAGCATATCATCGGAGATTTATAGAAATATTAAATGGCGCAGAACTGACGAACCAGGATATACCCTTGAGTTATGCTTTAAGAGACTTACGACAACGGATGCTGAAAAAATGCACTCCAGAATGGTTTGATTACTTTGTCTATCGTTACGAAGGCTATTTCGATGGATGCGTGGAAGAAGCAATCAATCGCGCACAGGGAATTACACCTGATATTGACGGTTATATGCTCATACGTAGGTTAAGTCTTGGTGGATATCTTTGCCTTGCATTAGTTGAATTTTGTAATTATTTGACCATTCCTGATTTCTTACGCAATCACGAGGTGATGAAACAACTAAAAATCAAGACAATCAATATTCTTGCCTGGTGTAACGATATTTTTTCACTATATAGAGAAATATCGAGTGGTGATGTTCACAACTTAGTATGGCTAATCCATTATCAACAACAAGTTTCTTTAGAACAAGCCATGTTAAAAGCTACTGAAATGCATGATCAAGAGGTAAAATCTCTAATTGATTTAGAAGCATCTATTTCATCTTTTGGAGATGAACTAGATATCGAACTGAAAAAATATATTGCAGGAATACATAGCTGGATATATGCCAACCTCGCTTGGTATTTCCAATCTGGACGATATCAAACTGTAGAAAGATTGGAGTTAGTTCAACGTTAATTAAACGTCAATCTTGAGAATAAGGGTTAAATAATTCGTAATTCGTAATGACGCGACGCTCCTGTGTCGCTAACGCTAACGCTATCGAGGACTCGCTCTAAGCGAAGCTATGCCGTAGGCTTTACGCTACG